>NZ_JBZEGI010000024.1:0-38001 GCF_058216415.1 Dyella sp. SYSU CM1112
GATGGCCTTGCCGACGCCGGTGGTGACGCGCACGGCCTTGACGATCGACCAGCAGCAGATCGTGTATTTCAACCAGCCCGAAGCCTGGGCACGCGTGGCCTGGCCGGGCGATGGCCTGGCCGGTCACGCGATGCTGACCTGGGAAACCCTGCATGCTGGCGTACGCATTGCCTTCGACGCCACCGGCGACTGGGCGTTTCTGCGCCTGCTGGAAAAGGCCCAGGTCAAGCCACTGGACAGCACCCGCTATCAGCTGACCTGGCAAGCACAACCCGATACGGAGCCCTTGCATTACGTGTTGCGCACGCAACTGGGTGAGGGGCCGCTGGAGTTGCTGAAACTGCGCGGGTTCCGATTGCCTGAGCGAATTTTTGCGGTGGGCAATCGAGAACAAGCATCGCGCCGCTAGGGATGCCGTACGCTGGTGTTGTGCTCCAGGCGAAAGCCGGGATCCGTGTCCGCACTCACTGAGCGCATCACAGGATCCCGGCTTGATCAGTCGCTATTGAGAAATGCATCGCCGAGATAGCGATTGATTCAGACCAGGCTTAGTGCTGAATGTCGGACCCACGCGTGTCATCTTCTACGGTGTCCTTGTTTGTCAGCATGTTGTTACCGCTGCAATCTGCACCTGTACACATGTCCTGCGATGGCGTAACTATCTTTCGAAAATGACCACCGCTGCACCCCGCACCGGTACACATGTCCAGCGCTGGCGCTGCCATGTCTCGAAAATGATTGCCACTACATCCAGCACCTGTACACATGTCCAGCGCGGTTCGTGATACTTGGCGAGTGAGCGGACGCACGACCCAAGTCAAATGGTTCTGTGGATTCAGCGCGGCGTCGATTTCCAGGGTCGCGTCCCGATAAACCATGGTTTCCATGCCGGATGATGACGGCGCCTTAGGGGATAGCGCGATACGTACCGTTTCATGGCCTACGGGAAGCACTTCCACATCACCATCCACGACGGCAAGGCGCGCATGCCTGCCTTCCGTGGTATCGATGTGGTAATAACGCACGTCGCCTTGCTGGAACGCACAGATCCGTAACGATGGCGTGATGTTGGGATTCTGCTCGCAGGAAGCCGATGGAAAGGAATTGCTGGTAAGCGAAACGGTCTGCGCATGACACGGGACGGCAAATGCCAGCGAGGTGGAAACAGCCAGACACAGGACCATGGCGTTGGATGACAGACGCATGAAAATCTCCTTATGGGAAATAAAAGCAGGTATAAAAAAGCCCCTTGCGGGAACCTGAGACAGGGACGGGTAGCTTTTCCCAAAAGCGGCGCTTTAGGGATCGAGGGGAACCTTTTTAAGACAATTCACAAGGCCCTCGGCATTGCGCGCGAGGCGCAGGCATGGAACATAAGCCTTCTGATTTCCCCAATTACATGGGGTCGAGGGTAACCATGGAAAGCAAGCTGTCGTTTTGGGTGCGTTGCGCGTTGGCGGCATTGGCTTATGGCCTGGCGTATGCCGCGCTACGCGAAGCGTCGTTGTCGGGCAACAGCTTTATCAATTGGATACCAGTGGCTGGCCTGCGGCTAATATGTCTGCTGCTCTTACCCACACGATATTGGCCTGCCTTAATGATAGGCGAGGCCATTCCTCTTGGTTATGAAAACTACCAATGCTTAGCTTTATTTGGCTTGCCCTGGGTCGTGGTGGCCAGCACTCCACCCATGTTGTATTCCGCGCCGATCGTTTATCTGATGCGCAAGCAATTACCGGGTTTCGAGAAATGTCTTTCTCGAAACGCAGGCGCACTTCTGCTTTGCATGTTTCTTTTGTCGCTGGCTTCCGCACTGCATGGCGTGCTCAATTACACCCTGCTCAAGCAACTTGCCCCCGGCGAGCAGCCTATAACTTTGTGGGTTTTTGGCTGCCGTTTAGTTACGAGTGGATATCTGAGCCTACTGACAATCACGCCCGTCGCATTGTGGGTCGCGTCAAACGTGCGGCGTATTGTCAGGCAACATCGCCTTCGCCTGAAGGTTCTTCTAAGCGCTGCTCAAGACTTTCACTGGAAAGGGACTGGCGCGCTACTCGCCATTATCATTGCCCTGGCTACTGCGGAACAGTATGTGGGTGAAGGCATGCACTATCTGGCACTGTGTGGTGTATTGGCCACTCTTGCTACGGCTGCATGGCGTTATGGTTGGCAGAGCACTGCCATTGTCGGGGCAGCCACCAATCTAAGTATTGTCGTAATGATGCCTACGCGCGATGACCTCATTACCATACAGATGCAGTGCCTAGTCGCCGCAGTGATGTCGGTCTTGTTGCTTTTTGGTGTGCGAACCTCTTCCGAACAACTGTCCGAACAGCGCGAACGCGCCTCGCGCCGCCTCGCACGTCGTGAACTGTTCGCCATCGAACGCAACCGCCTGGCCTATGCCTGCGTGCTCGATGATCTGTTCAATAACGCACGGCAGGAAACCATGCGTCTCTTGCAGGCCGCCCGCACGACGTTACCGGCTGCCGCCATCGCTTCGCATTACCGCCAGTTCGACGATTTGCACCAGGAGCACCAACGCCTCACTGCCGGCATGTCCCCGCGCGCGTGGTGGCAGTTCGGCGGCATGGACGGCCCCATTGTGCAGACGCTGGCCAAGCTGGGCGTGCAGTGCGAGATCCGCGAAGCGTCGCCGGACTCGGGTGTATTCCGGCTTTCGACGGAAATGGCCATCGCGGTCTATCGGCTCAGTGGCGAGGCGGTGGTGTATCTGATGAAGCAGGCGCCAAGCGACCATCTGTGTTTGAGCATGAGCATAGGGCACCGTGCATTCCATACGCTGGAAGTGGAAGTTACGCTGGAAAGCGTAGGCGAGCCCATCCCGCGAACAGGCGACCCTTACGAACAGCTTGGCTATGAACAGCTACAGCTGAGCCTGGGTGCATCAGGCTTGAACGAACAAGCGTTGCGCAATCGCGCCCAGTTATACGACGGCGATCTACGGGTGATGCAAACCTCGGCCCATCACCTGCGGATGGTACTACGCGTGACCGATCAGGCTATTGCCTGACGGCACCCCATCGCCATGCGCCACAAGACGTATGGCGATAGCTGAGGGTGTCTGCCCGTTTCAGTCGGATACCGGGGGCGACTCGGTGGAACAGGCGCTGAAAATGAAACTATCCATGACGCATGGAGGCATCCCGAATTGCCTGAAGTACAGTACTTTTCCCACCAGTTACCATGTAAAGGTAAGTCGTGCGCTTCATCATTCTGCCCATCGTCACGCTGCTGGTTTCAACCTCCGCCATAGCCAGCCGATGCGACTTCACTCCATTGCGCTTTACCAACCATGTATCCATCAGTGGAAGTCTATCGGTCACGCTGAGCGAGCCTGATAATCCGGCTCATCCTTTAGCGTGGGCTGGTCCAGTGAAAATTTCCTTGAAGGGCCATCCTGCATGCACCACTAGCGAGGATGTTGGCATTGTGGAAGAGCCACTATTATTAAAGGGAAACACACTCATTGTTCCCACTTACTCTGGCTCCGAAAGAACCCTCTATGCGCTGGACACCAGGACCTGTCGCATAATCTGGAAGATTCCAAGCCTTTGGTACGACCCTGTTTATAAAGACGGCATGGTGATCATTGGGCATCAGCACATACAATTTAATGAGACATGCCATCCTGTTGGCTTAGTCCCGGCCGGTGCACGGATTTGCGATGGTGAGTACGAGTGTGGTGGTCACTTTCATTAATGGTATTGCACGCAGCAACTTTCGCTTGCATCCGGAAAGGATGTGCTGGGTTTGAGCGTGATTGCACCACACTTAAATCCTTCGTCGGATTCGATGGACTTCGCAGCTATCCTCACCCGCCTGAGTTTCCGGTACCAGGAAGCACTCTCAAGGCATACGGAACTGTAGAGGTACGATGAAGCGGTTGGTGCTGATTGTCTGGTGCGTCACATCGGTCGCATGGTGCTATTTCATTGGAATGCGGCTCGCACATTTTTTTCTGTCACTGTCTTTTGAAATACCGTCTTGGCTCGCGAGTTTGATTCGGCATGGCATCCGACTGGTGTATCACAACTACACCCCCGACGCGCTGGATATCGAGGATGTGTGCGGAATACTGCTGATGGTGGCGGCGTACACCATTGCCGTTGTGGCGGTGTCGCTTGTCAGCGTTGCTGCCTGGCGTCAAGGCCAAGGAAGATGGTTTGTTCACTGAACTACTTTCGGCCACCTCGCCGTACACACGTTCGCGAGTAGCCGCTATTCATGATGACGTCGTTGGACCCGCCACTCACATGTAGCACGTCGAATCATCTGGGCAGCTCCGGAATGTGCCGTGGCCCCATGCTGCCGGGACGACGATTTAGTCAGAACGCCCCTAAAGGCCGCCCCTGAGCGCTTCATCGATCGAGCCACCGGCATCCAGCTCGAACACATGATTGTCGTAATCCATGAAATAGAGCGCCGTGTCTTCGCGCGCCATGAAATGTTCGATGGCGAAGTTCGACAGCTTGTCGGCATAGCCTCGTAGTTCATCGCGGCTCACCTCGAAGGCAATGTGATCGCCATTGCGGCAAGACGGGCCATCCCCCTGCCGCAGTACAAACCACACACCACCAAACTTCGCGAAGGTCTGCGGACAGCCATCGTCGTCGGGACGATCGGCGACAACCTGTGCATCCAGTGCGCCGGCAAACAATTCCGCGGTGCGTGCCGGATCACGCACGATCAACGCAATGTGACCGATGGACGTACTCATGAATGACCGTACTCCGATGCGCTAAAGACGCTTGAGCCTGTTCCCTTAGCGGACAACTGTACTACCGGCGTGGCCTGGGAGGCTTGGTTTTATTCACCTCGTAAGCCGCTGGCGCAGCCTTCGGCCGCCCAGCCGGGCACGCTACACTTGGGACATGGCACCCACTTCTCGCAAGCGCCCGCGGCGCACGTCTCCCGCACCCGCGCCTCATCGCGCACGTGCCGCCGTGGCGGCACGCACCAAACCGCAACGGCCGGCCGACAGCTCTACGCGTGCCTCGCGCGTATTGGACTGGTTGCTGCAGAAACTGCCAGAACGTCATCGCCAGAAAGCGCACGACCTACTCGTGCTTACCCGGATGGACCGGCCCATCGGCGCCCTGCTGCTGCTGTGGCCGACCTGGTGGGCGCTGTGGCTGGCGGCGGGGGATTTTCCGCCATGGAAGCCACTGGTGATTTTTACCCTTGGCGTGTTCGCGATGCGGGCCGCTGGTTGTGCGATCAACGATTACGCCGACCGCCATCTCGACCCCCAGGTTACACGCACAGCCGGAAGACCGATTGCATCCGGGCGGGTGACGCCGCGCGAGGCCTTGATCGTGTTCGCCGCACTGCTGGTTTTTGCCTTTCTCTTGGTGCTGATGACCAATGCGCTGACGATCAAGCTGTCTTTCATCGGTGCCGCGCTGGCTGCGCTCTATCCATTCACCAAGCGCTATACCGATTTGCCGCAGGTCGTGCTGGGCGCGGCATTCGGCTGGTCGATACCGATGGCATTCGCCGCCGTGCAGAACCATGTCCCACCGGTGGGCTGGCTGCTGTTTATCGCCAATATCCTGTGGTCGGTGATCTACGACACCGAGTACGCAATGGTCGACCGGGACGAAGACATCAGGGCCGGCGCACGCTCCACCGCCATCCTGTTTGGCGACGCCGACCTGCCGATCATCGGCGTCCTGATGATCACCTTTGTCGTGGCCATGATCATGGTCGGCACTCGTTCCCACCTGAGCTGGCCATACTGGCTGGGCCTGATCGCAAGCGCGGGATTGTTCGGCTGGCAGCAGTGGCTGATCCGAAACCGCGATCGCGACGCCTGCCTTGCCGCATTCCGGCATAACAACTGGGTGGGACTGAGCTTGTGGATAGGGATTGCGCTGGCAGTGGCGGTGCGCTGATCCATCGCACGGCACGGGTCTCCGGTCTTTCATATGTCCGTTACATAACCGCGATAGGGTCCGCCGCTGGCCTGCGGTGGCAAGACCCGTGGCCGTTCATTGACCATGGGAACAGTCGTGAAGCCGGATTCCTCGCATGGGCTGTTCGCCTGCTGATGGCCGCGCGTCCATCAATAGCCCCTACTACTTCTGAATGACTCGAAGAAATGGGGACGTTTCACTATCCCCAGGCTTGCTTTGAAGACTTTTCAGGTCAATTTCGTCCTGGGAACCGAGGAGTATTGTGGATCGGACTGCCCGGGAGGTTTTATGCGTAGTCAGTGGGTGACTTGTTTGTGGTTATTCGCTGCGGTAAACGTTGCTCGCGCACAAGTATCGCTGCCCCCAGCCATAAACGAATCAGGTCACTATCGGCCCAACCCTCCAGCGGTGGTTTGTCACTCGAAAGCAGCGATGCGAAAAGTGATGGATTCCGGCTACAGCGCACCAAATCCGGTTTTGGTCAATGCATTGGTCAAGCAAGGAGATTGCATGCTCGTACCCTACGAAGCAATCAAAACCCTGGGCTTTCCTACCGACCATGGCAGCGGTCCAGCTCGCGTGACCATACAGATGAGCCATGGTGGAGTTATGACGCTTTGGGGTTATCCAGTCGGTGACTAGCGCTACAGTCCCCTCAACCTAAAGTTGAACGATATCTTTGCGATATAGAGACTCTATGCGCCATACCCTGTTGTCTTGTTTGATATGGCTAGCGGCAGTCCACAACGCAAGTGCGCAGGACATTCCTAAATTAAGCCAGTCTCCGAGCAAGAATTATCTTTTGGCCTGTCGCACAAAAGCAGCGATGCGCAAAGTCATGGACTCTGGCTCGACTTTCCAGCCCGATCCAACGCTGGTTGACAAGCTCGCCAGAGAGCACCTCTGTCTGCTTGTTCCTTATGAGCTTATCGAGACTATCGGCTACGCCACCGACAAAGGAGCCGGCCCCGCTCCAGTTACTGTGCAATCGGATGACAAACCCCTAACGATGTGGGGCCATCCAATGGATGAATAGAGCTATGGCCCTTCCACGACAGTATATGGCTGACCCGCTACGACGCCTTCTACAACAAATCCTCTGTAAACGAGAGGGCCATCTAGCGGCGAGAATCCTAAATGGAGATGGGGTCCTCCAGCCTTGGTATGAGACCCATGCTGAATAAGCTGCCAGCGAAAATCTTGTCCCGCTTCTTCACCAAAGATAGTGACGCGATCCTCCCTGATCATTCGGAAAGCCATTGTGTCACTTAAGCCGGCAACGTGAAAATCGACTGCCTCATTAATCAAGTGAAAGCTCTTACGAGAGCTACCTTTCACGATTTTTGTTCGATCGCCACTTGTAATGCGGATATCCCTACCAAGAATCTCAGCGATACTCTGAAGCTTTTCCTTTATTCGTGTATCGGAAACGCGATACCTTCCATAGATCACTGTTGGCATGATATTTCCATTCAGTAAAACGCACGCCAGTGGTCGGAATACTGCACATTTCCATCGCAGTACCTCCAAGTGATCTTCTGGTAGCGCAGCTCGATCACTTCCAAATGGTTGCAATCGAGTTTTGCAAGGTCTTTGATGTTATGCATCTGCGGCGCAACGGAGACCACTCTGACACCTTCCATAAGCATGTTGAAATATTCTTGCTCCTTGCCGGATTCGTCAATTCTGTACCATTTAAGCTCAGCGGTTCGCAGCGGGCGGCTGGCGGCAACTGCACGACACAAATGAGGCGTACTTTGATCGATCTCCTTTTCGATCCGTATCGGACTATGGTTACGCGTACCCAACAGTAACCCGGTGGTGGCATCAGAAGGATTGTGGATGCCGTGGGTAAAGCGCAACACTTCAATGCTGCCCTCGCGATGTTTAACATGACTTCCTCCTTTTATGGGAGAGCCATCTTCGTCGGTAAGCCAGAGATAAGGAGGAATCGCCATGATGAACGCTCGTTGCAAACACAAGGCACGAATCTATTTCATCGCATTGGTCGTCTGCGAAGTCCAAAGACGGATACGGATGTAAGTTGTCACCACTATGCACTGTCAGCAATATCGCAAACAAAGCGCATCGTGACTGTTAATGGCCGACTAAATTCTTGCACGGGTCAATACCATCGCGCAGCGCGGCCACCGAGCCTATCGCTGCGCAGGCATGGTGTCGTGGTGAATATATGCAAGATATCGGTGCGAATCCTTAGTGCGAGAGATCATTCGCATAAACAGCGATGCCGTCACCATTGCCGCGCACTTGCTTGATGGGGATTGCGCTGGCAGTAGCGGTGCGCTGATCCAGCGTGCTCTTTTCGTTTTTATATGGCCGTTAGATGCGCGTGATAGGTTTCGCCGCCGGTCTGCCGTAGCGCTGGGCAGGCCAAGCGCCACTGTTTATTCAGCAGCCTCTCAACGATTGAATGCGGGTGCGCGCGCCAGCGCCCACACGTCCACCTTGGCTACACCGGCACGCTTGAGCGTGCGTGCACATGCCTCCAACGTCGCACCCGTGGTGAATACATCGTCGAGCACGGCGACATGCGAGGGCAATGCCGCCCCCTCCCGCAACGCGAAGGCATTGCGCAGATTGCGCCGCCGCTCGACGGCATCCAATCCTGTCTGCGCCTCGGTATGGCGGACGCGTTGCAGCAGATCGTGGCGACACGCGACACCTAGCCCGCGTGCGAGCGATCGCGCCAGCTCCAACGCCTGGTTGTAGCCGCGCTCGCGTAAACGGCGTCGATGCAAGGGCACGGGAAGAATGAGTTGCGGAAGTTGGCGTGGGTGTGGCTCGCGCTTCCACATGGCTGCCAAAGCGCGCCCAGCCGCCAGGTCGCGGTGAAACTTGAAGCGTGTTTCCAGGCGATCCAGTGGCCATGCATATCGAAAAGGAGCCCAGGCCGCATCCCACGGCGGCGCTTTGCGCTGGCAGCGACCGCACTGCGAAACCGACACGGGCAGCGGCAGCGCGCAACGCTGGCAGCAATGCGCATTGCGCGGCAATTCCGCGGCGCAGTCTTCACAGAGATCCACGCCGTGCTGGCCGGCGCCCCCGCATAGCAGACAACGCCAAGGCAGCCACCAATTCTGCAGCGCGAAAAGCAGACGATTTGGCGCCTCCATGCGCGATGCCCTTCAGTGGTTCGGCTTGAACAAGGCGGCGTCGAGGACTGACCACAGATGGATGATCCAGCCCAACCAGAAGAACCAGAGAACAGCTGCCAGGACAAACATCAGCACGGCCTTGAGAAAACGCCCCTGTACGAGCTGGCCTAATCCCGGAATGAACAAGCTGCATAGGGACGCGATGACGTTCCCGGCACTCCCCTGACCTGCACTCATGGATCAACTCCTTGATAGTGAATGGCGCCGCGATGGTAGCGGCTTCGCTCCCTTCATGTCGTCAACCATTCGCCAGCGCATCGAGTTGACAGCCTATCGGGCGGCTTTCACACTGTGCGCCGGTTTTCCGGAGCATCCCCATGACTGCAGCCGCTCTTCGCCACGACTGGAGCCGCGACGAAGTCGTCGCCCTGTTCGATCTTCCCTTCAATGAGCTGCTGTATCGCGCCCATGGCGTACATCGTCTCCACCACGATCCCAATGCGGTGCAGGTTTCCACCCTGTTGTCGATCAAGACCGGTGGTTGTCCGGAAGATTGCGGTTATTGCCCCCAGGCGGCGCGCTACCACACCGGCGTCAAGGCGGAAAAGCTGATGTCGGTCGAGGCCGTGGTCGCACGCGCCCAGGCCGCCAAGCAAGCCGGCGCCAGCCGTTTCTGCATGGGCGCTGCATGGCGAAGCCCCAAAGACCGGGACGTGGCTCAGGTGGCTGAAATCGTCTCGGCCGTGAAAGCACTTGGCCTGGAGACCTGCGCCACGCTCGGCATGCTTACTGAAGGCCAGGCGCAAACGCTCAAGCAGGCGGGACTGGACTACTACAACCATAACCTGGATAGCGCCCCGGAGTTCTACGGCGAAATCATCCATACACGTCAGTATCAGGATCGTCTCGACACGCTCGAACACGTTCGCGAGGTTGGGCTGAAAACCTGCTGTGGCGGCATCGTCGGCATGGGCGAGACGCACGAACAGCGCGCCGGCCTGCTGCAGACGCTGGCCAACCTGCCCGAACATCCGCAATCCGTGCCGATCAATCAGCTGGTGCAGGTGCAAGGCACGCCGCTGCACGGCACTGAAGCCCTGGATCCGTTCGAATTTGTACGCACCATCGCCGTGGCGCGCATCCTGATGCCAGCTGCCATGGTCCGACTCTCCGCCGGCCGCCAGCAAATGGACGATGCGGTGCAGGCATTGTGCTTTTTCGCGGGTGCCAATTCGATTTTCTACGGCGAAAAATTGCTGACCACCGGCAACCCTGATGTGGAGCACGACCGCGCGCTGTTCCAGCGCCTCAATCTCCATGCACTGGAAATCACGGAAGAAAGCGGCACCGTGCACGCCGATATCCTGGAAACGGAAGCAGCCGACTGCAGGCAAGGCAGTGCCGCGACCTGATCTGCTCGAGCGTTTGGCCGTCCAAACGGCCGAGCGTGCGCAAGCTCACTTGCAACGACGCCTGCGCACCATCACTCGCGCCGAAGGCCCGTTCGTGGAAAGCAAAGGGCAACGCCTGCTGGCTTTTTGCACTAATGACTATCTTGGCCTGGCGCAAGATCCCCGCCTGATTGCCGCGTGGAAACAGGCGGCCGATGCAAGCGGTGTCGGCAGCGGCTCCGCTCATCTCATTTGCGGTCATCGGCGCGAGCATGCGGAGCTGGAAGAAGTGCTGGCCGACTGGACCGGGCGCGAACGCGCGTTGCTGTTTTCCACTGGCTACATGGCCAACCTCGGCGTCATGCAGGCACTCTTGCAGCGCAACGAGCTGTGCGTGCAGGACAAACTCAATCACGCCTGCCTGCTTGACGGCGCGCAACTGGCCGGTGCCACGTTGAAACGCTATCCCCATGCTGACGTCGACGCTGCTGCGCGCCAGTTGCAAGTCCAGTTGGAAGATTGTGCCCTGCTTGCCACCGATGGCGTGTTCAGCATGGACGGGGACATCGCTCCGCTACCTGCATTGGCAGCACTGTGCTCGCGCGAAAACGCGACGTTGATGGTGGACGATGCGCATGGCTTGGGGGTACTAGGCAAGGAAGGTGCCGGCAGCGTGACTGAAGCCGGTTTGGATGCGCACGATGTGCCGGTGTTGATGGCGACACTGGGCAAGGCGCTCGGCTGCGGCGGCGCCTTTGTTGCCGGCTCGGCGGCGCTCATCGATGGATTGACCCACTTCGCACGCACCTATATCTACACCACCGCCATGCCGCCGGCCCTGGCCGCAGCGGCGCGTTGCGCTGTAGCCATTGCCCGTGAAGAGAGCTGGCGCCGTGAAAAACTCAACTATTTGGTGCAGCGTTTCCGCCGCGGCGCCGGGGAACTTGGTTTGCCGTTGATGCCGTCGCGCACGGCCATCCAGCCGCTCTTGCTCGGCGATGCACAACGTGCCCTGGAGGCATCACGTGCGCTGGAGGCCCGGGGCCTGTTGGTCATCGCGGTCCGCCCGCCCACCGTTCCGCAAGGACAGGCGCGGCTGCGTATCACGTTATCGGCCAACCATGAGGAAGCGCATGTGGACAGGCTGCTGGAAGCATTGGCATCCCTGCGGCTGACGACTATCCCGGTATAATTTCGTGTCGAACGTTCCGACTTTTCTATGTCGATCCTGAATATTTCCGCCTACCGTTTCGTCAGCCTGGACGACCTGCCAGCGCTGCGCGAGCGCGTGCTCGTGCAATGCCATGAGCGGGATCTCAGGGGAACCATCCTGCTGGCCCCCGAGGGCATCAATCTGTTTCTCGCAGGCGCGCGCGCGGCGGTCGAATCCTTCATGGACTGGCTGCGTGAAGATCCACGCTTTACCGGCATGCAGGCAAAGGAGTCGCTTTCGGACGATGTGCCATTCAAACGCATGCGCGTGCGGCTGAAAAGGGAAATCATCACGCTGCGCCACCCCACTATCCGTCCTGAAGGTGGGCGCGCACCGGCCGTAGATGCGGCAACCCTGAAGCGCTGGCTGGATCAGGGCCGTGATGACGAAGGCCGGGAGTTGGTACTTCTGGATACCCGCAACGCCTATGAAACGGATGTGGGCATGTTTCCGCAGGCCATTGATTATCGCATCGCTAACTTCACCCAATTACCCGCCGCCCTGGCGAACGATCAAACACGTTACGCAGGTAAAACCGTCGTGTCGTATTGCACCGGCGGCATCCGCTGCGAAAAGGCGGTGCTGCATATGCAAGACATCGGCATGCAACGCGTCTTTCAGCTTGAGGGCGGCATCCTGAAATACTTCGAAGAAGTCGGCGGCGCGCATTGGCAAGGCGATTGCTTTGTATTCGATGAGCGTGGCGCGGTGGATAAAGCGCTGAATCCTGCATCTTGCATATCGCAACCCGCTTCCGAAAAGGGAGAGGACGCCCTGCCCGAGGCCCGTACAGGCACCTCCGAATGAGCTTGTATATCGAAACCCGGGGCAGCGGGCCGATACCGCTGGTGATGCTGCACGGCTGGGCCATGCATGGCGGGATCTTCAATCCGCTGGCCGAAAACCTGTCTGCTTATTGCACGATGTATCTGGTCGATTTGCCGGGACATGGTTTATCGCGCGAATGCGGCTTGCCGCTGGAGCCTCACGCCTGCGCCCGCGCCATCGTCGACGCCACACCACCTGCGATATGGCTGGGCTGGTCACTGGGCGGCCTGATCGCGCTCAGCGCTGCGCTGGACTTCCCGCGGCATGTTCGTGGGCTTGCCATGCTCTGTGCCACACCGCGTTTCGTCAGCAGTGATGATTGGCCGCACGGCCGGGACCCTTCGCTAGTGCGACAACTCGCCGTGGATCTGGAGACCGGTTATCACGCCACGATTGAACGCTTCCTCGCGCTGGAAGTCATGGGCAGTCCGGATCCGCGCAGTGAATTGCGCGCTTTGCGTGCTGACGTGTTTGCGCGCGGCGAACCCGATTTGCGCGTACTGCAGGAAGGTATTCGTATTCTCGACCAGACCGATCTGCGTGCCGGACTCCCTCGCCTGGAAAAGGGAAAAAGCTGGTGGAGTGCCGGGCGACTCGATCGCCTGGTGCACCCTGATGCCATGCGATGGTCCGCCGAAGCCAGCGATGGGGAGTTTCATCTGATTGCACATGCTGGACACGCGCCCTTTCTCAGTCACGCGAACGTTGTCGCAGAAACCTTGGCGCCGTGGCTGGAGGCGAACGCATGAGCGATTTCGAGCTTGACGCACAGCGCGTGCGCGCCAATTTCGGTCATGCGGCTGCCAGCTATGAGCAGCACGATGCCTTGCAGCGCGAGGTACAGCAACTGTTGCTCGAACGGCTGGATTTTTATCTGGAGCAGCCCCAACGCATCATCGACGTAGGCGCCGGCACCGGGCGCGGCAGCGCGCTACTGAAGAAGCGCTATGGCAAGGCGCAAGTGATGGCCATAGATGCCGCGTTACCGATGTTGCGCGCGGCCAAATCGCATGCGGGCTGGTTGAAGCCGTTTGTCCGCGTATGCGGTGAAGCGACTGCATTGCCACTGCCTGATCACAGCATTGACGTACTGCACTCCAATCTTTGCTTCCAGTGGATCGACGACTTGGGCGCCCTGTTCAGCGAGTGTGTCCGCGTGTTGAAGCCGGGCGGCATGCTGCTGTTTTCTACCTTCGGGCCTGATACGTTGCGCGAATTGCGCGCCGCGTGGGCATCGGTGGATCAACACTCCCACGTCAGCCGCTTTCTCGATATGCATGACCTTGGCGATGCAATGATCAACGCCGGTCTACGCGACCCTGTCCTGGACGTTGATCGCTATACGCTGACCTACAGCGAACCCAAGGCACTGCTGCACGAACTCAAGGGCCTGGGCGCCACGCATGCCGACCGCCGTCGCGAGCGCGGTCTTACGGGCAAACGCCATTTTCAGGACATGCTGCAAGCATACGAAACGATGCGTATGGACGGCCGGATTCCCGCTACCTGGGAAGTCGTGACTGCTCATGCGTGGGGGCCGCCTCCAGGCCAATCGCGCCGCGCCAAGGAGGGCGGAGAGATTGCAAGTTTCTCGATCGACAGCCTGCGCGGTTCACGGCGGCGCTAGGGCCTGTTTACCCTATGGGCGTAGCTCGCGTTGCCGTTGCGTAGCCGCCACGCGGCAGCGCGCGGCTTGACTTGGCAGCCAGCCGAGCCTGCGCCACACATTACTGCCTGACGGCTACGCAACGGCAACCCGAAGGGCTGGCTCTGTTTGCCCCACACCGCGTCATCCCTCAGTCGTGGACCGACCTACGCGCCTTCGCTCTTCCTTGTCTGGCGCGCAAACAGCTTCCAGCGCGAGCCACGCCCATAGGGTAAACAGGCCCTAGCATCGCCGCCTTGTTTGCATCTTATTTTTGTATCGCCGCCGCACTCGCTGCGGCGGCGGGCGTTGACGGTGCCGACGAGGAATGGGCGCCCTGCCGCTGCTTGGGCAGATAAGTCATGCTCACATTGCCGGTGCCAGTGAAATACGTCGTCTGCGTGTTGTACGTGAGCTTGTCGGCGTGCGCATCGCCCATGCCCTGCTGCGTCACGACCGCATCAGGCGTCAGCACGGCAATGCCGTGGATGTTGTCGTAGTCGAGCGTAGGGGATTCGCCGGTCATCAAGCGGTCGTTATCGTCCAGCTGTTGGATATGCGCAGGATGGCCTTTCATGACGATGCGGCTGATTTGGCTATCAGCATCCAGATAAAGCTGCGCCACCTCGCCAGTGGCTTTCATGCTGCCCTGGGTAACCACCACGTGCCCGGTCAGCGTCGTGATGGTATTAGGGGCGTTGAATCCTTTGACCGAGTCTTGGACGGTTGTCATGGGTTGGTTGCGATCGCCGGTTTTTGCGTGGGCGACGGACACCATCGCGATCAACGCGAACGGGACGGACCACCGGATTGCAACCAGGCCACGACGAATCTGGCAGTGACGAAACAGCTTCATACCTCAATCCCCCAACCCGGTCGGTATCTACCATTTTAAGGGCAGACACCCGTAAAAAAATCCCATGGACATCTCGCTGCGACGCTAGCGCTTGCCGGCACATGCCTTATGCCGAAAGCACTCCACGAGATGATCGTTGACCATGCCGGTGGCTTGCATGAAGGCATAGCAGATGGTTGAGCCGACAAAACGGAAGCCGCGCTTTTTCAGTGTTTTGCTCATCTGATCCGAAAGTGGCGTGCTGGCCGGCACCTCGCGCGAGGAATGCCAGGCATGGCGGATCGGGCGACCATCCACGAATGACCACAGATAAGCGTCCAGGCTGCCATGTTCATCGATGACCTCCAGGGCAGCCTTGGCGTTGTCGCGCACGGACGTGATCTTGAGCCGATTGCGGATGATGCCTGGATCCAGCAGCAACTTTTCGAGCTCCTTATCCTTCATCGCTGCGACACGGCCAATATCGAATTGATGAAAGGCACGACGATAGTTGTCGCGTTTGTGCAGCACCGTTCGCCAGGACAAGCCGGCTTGCGCGCCTTCCAGGCAGAGGAATTCGAACAAGGCGCGATCGTCATGCAGCGGCATGCCCCATTCGGTGTCGTGATAGGCCTGCATCAGTTCGCCATCGGCCGCCCAATGACAGCGTATACGCGCGGTTGCCACATCTACTCCTTTCCCCATGATCGCCGGGGTGACGTCAAAAATGTCCGATGCCTTTTTCGTTTGCGACCGGACGGACGAATCCGTCACCACGGCAGATCGTCGATGTCCACATTACCACCCGTCAGCACGAGTCCAACCCGCTGGCCGGCAAAGCGTTGCCGTTGTTTGAGTACCGCCGCGAAAACAGTCGCGCTGGATACCTCCACGACGAGCTTAAGTGCTTGCCACAGCTGCTTCATCGCAGCAATGGTTTCCTCGTCACTGACGGCAATGACGTCAACGTGATGCTCACGCAGGGCCTCGAGATTGGATTCACCCACCAGCGCACGCAGACCGTCACACACAGTGTCTGGTGCGAATGTGTCGATACGACTGCCACGTGCGAGCGACATCGCGGCGTCCGCTGCGCCGGCAGGTTCGGCGCCGAATATATCGATGGACGGCCGCAGGCCTCGCGCGGCAATGGCACAACCCGCCAACAGACCGCCGCCGCCGATGGGCGTGATGAGGCTGTCCAGGCTATCGCATTGCTGCAACAGCTCCAGCGCAACGGTTCCCTGTCCGGCCATGACCGCTGTATTGGCGTAGGGATGCACCAAGATCGCGCCCGTCGCTCGCTGCACGTCGGCCGCCACGTTTTCACGTGCGGCAATCGTCGGTGCGCAACGGTGCAAGATGCCCCCTGCCCGCTCGATCGCTTCCACTTTGGCGCGCACCGCTCCTTCAGGCACCACGATATGCGCTGCAATGCCTCGCGTGGCTGCAGCCAATGCCAACGCATTGCCATGATTGCCGGAGGAGTGCGTGACCACGCCGCACTTCGCCTGTTCTTCGGTCAGCGACCACACCGCATTACATGCGCCACGGAACTTGAAGGCACCACCACGTTGCAGGTTCTCGCATTTGAAATACAGGGACGCACCGACCTCGGCATCCAGTGCCGCATGCCGGAACACGGGCGTCACCTCGGCATACGGGGCAATGCGGGCTGCAGCATCGCGGATTTGGTCAAGACTCGGCAAAGGCACACTCATGTCAGACTGATCTCCACACCGCAACGAAATACCCTTTCTTCACCTGGCTCCAACCGGATGGCCGCCGCACAATCAGGACGATTGAACGCATTGGACATGCTTTCCATCGGTTCCAGTGCCACGGAGCGACGCACGTCGCGCGTGATCGTGTCGGCTGTGAAAACCAGCACGATGCCGCGCTCTTGCCACATGCTGATACGCACACCGCTGGCCGGATCGCGCAGATGCGTACGGATGCGTCCATCCGCGTCGTGCACAAGATCCACGTAGGCGTTATCGATATGCGTGCCGCCAATCGGCCGTGCCGTGCGGAAGTCCCATTCAGGCGGCGCGGCGTCCAACAATTGAAAGGCGTCGGCGCCCGGCAAGGGAATGTAATCCGCCGTGGTGCGAACCAAGGTTTTCGCAGGAATTTGCAATTCCCAGGTATCGACCGCGGTTTCGCCGGCGCGGAAATACGGATGCCAGCCGAAGAAACATGGGGCTGCCGTATCGCCAACATTGCGCATGCTCACTTGCAGCGACAATCCGTCTGCATCGAGCGTGTACGTTATCGAAAGGTCGATGGCGAACGGATACCCAGGAAAGGCACCCGGTCGGATGACTGCCGTAGTGAAGGTCGCACTGGCACTGTCGGCATCGGTTTGCTGGGCGACGATGTCGAAATCCACGCCTCGCACGAAACCATGCCGGCTCGCGCGTTGCGCGCCCTCCACGCCAGGCTGCAGGTCATGCGATTGCCCATCGAACCGGTAGCGCGCATCGTCGATGCGATTGGCAAAAGGGCACATGACGGCAAAGCGCGAGCTCGGCCGGGTATCCAGTTCCCCACTGTCGCGGTAGCCATCGGCCAAAGAGCGAACGGTGCCGTTGATCGTTTGCTCCAATGCGATCAGCGTGGCCCCGCGGCGAGCAAGACGCACGCAGCGTTTACGCTCGCTATCCTGGAGAATGACGATGTCGTGCGCTCCCCGTTTTGCGTTGTCGATGCTAAATGCAGCCATGTGCTTGTCCTGCGGGGAAAGGGCCTCATGTTAGCCTAGGAATCTGCCCATGCATCCAATGCGTTGGCGCCACTTTTCCTCCCTCTCTGTCTCGCTGATCGCATGACCCTCGAACCCTCCGCCTCTTCTATTCGCCTGCGCGACTACCGCCGCCCTGCTTGGTCTGTGGATACGATCGAGTTGGATGTCGACCTCGGTATCGATGCCACCGATGTCTCCGCACGCATGGTATTGCGCCACGATCCCCGACAGGCCGTTCCATTGCTCCTTGATGGAGAAGACCTGGAGCTGCTGGCGATGTCCCTGGACGGCCAGCCGCTCGAAGCGTCCCGCTACCGTTATGAAAACGGCGTATTGGAAGTGGCGGGCGCCCGCGACGGAAGTGTGCTGGAGACCCGTGTGCGGGTGAGGCCCTCGGCAAATACCGCGTTGGAAGGACTTTATCTGTCGGGTTCGCGGGAGCATGGCTTTCTATTGACGCAGTGCGAAGCGGAAGGGTTTCGCCACATTACCTTCTTCCCCGACCGCCCCGATGTGTTGGCGCGCTTTACAGTGACACTGCGTGCCGATCGCGAACGCTTTCCGGTGCTGCTTGCCGGCGGCAATCCTGACGGTAGCGGTGAACTCGACGATGGCCGCCATTGGGCGCGCTTCGTCGACCCGCACCCAAAGCCCTGCTATCTGTTCGCCCTTGTCGCCGGCCACCTGGAGCATATCCAACGCGATTACGTCACTGCTGACGATCGCAAGGTGACGCTGGTGATATGGTCCGAGTCCAACGCCATCCATAGCTGCCATTACGCCCTGGATGCACTGGAACGCTGCATGCGCTGGGATGAGCGGACCTATGGGCGCAATTACGATCTGGATGTGTTCCATGTCGTCGCCACGCATGATTTCAACATGGGCGCGATGGAGAACAAAGGGCTCAACATCTTCAACGCCAAATACCTGCTGGCCGATCCGGACAGTAGTACGGATGAAGAGTACCGTGCCGTCGAAGCCGTGGTGGCGCACGAGTATTTCCATAACTGGACCGGCAATCGAGTCACCTGTCGAGATTGGTTTCAACTCTCGCTGAAGGAAGGTTTGACTGTTTTCCGCGAGCAACAATTTTCGGCGGAAATGAATTCGCCGTCGCTAAAGCGCATTGAAGACGTCGCGCTTCTGCGTCGCACACAATTTCCGGAAGATGCCGGCCCGTTGGCGCATCCAGTACGCCCGGCCGAATATCGCGAGATCAATAACTTTTACACCGCGACGGTGTACGAAAAAGGCTCGGAGCTGGTGCGCATGATCGCGGGACGGCTCGGACCGGAAGGGTTCCGACGCGGCATGGATCTGTATTTCGCGCGCCATGATGGCCACGCGGCCACTATCGAGGACTTTCTCTCGGCCTTGGGTGAGGCCAACCACATCGACCTATCTTCTTATCTGGCCTGGTATGCGCAAGCAGGAACACCACGGCTGCATGCGGAAGGACACTACGACGCGGCAAAGCGCGAGTATTCACTCACGCTTTCGCAGCAAACACGCCCGACGCCCGGACAACCGGATAAAGCCCCCTTACCGATTCCGGTAAAGTTGTCGCTGTTCGATCACGCGGGTGATGCCTTGCCGCTGCAACTCGAACAACAAAATCAGGCCGCGCATACAGAAACGGTGATCGTGCTCGATCAATCTTCGCAGCGCTTCGTTTTCAAGGATGTCCCCGCGCCACCCGTGCCCTCGTTGCTGCGTGGATTCTCCGCACCTGTCGTGCTTGAGTATCCCTATACCCCGGCAGAGCTTTCCCTGTTGCTGATGCACGATGCTGATGGCTTCAATCGATGGGAAGCCGGGCAGCAGCTGGCCATGCTTGCCTTCCATGCATTGCGTCAGAACGACGATGCAGTCGCATGCAAAGCCTGGTGCGATGCCTTGGCTGCATTGTTTGAAAGTCCAGGTCTCGACAGTGCATTGCTGGCGGATCTTTTGACCCCGCCAGGTGAAATCGAATTTGCCGACCGCGAAAGCGAAGTCGATCCGGCAAGGATTCATGCACAACGCCAGGCATTGCAGCGGTGCCTGGCCGCGCGCATCAGTCTTGCGGCCCTGCTCGACCGCTACCACACACTGGCGGCTGACATGAATCAGCAATTGGACGCCATCAGTCAAGCCAAGCGCAGACTCAAGCGCCGTGTGCTTGAACTGATTGCGCTGCTGGATGCGGATCAGGCGCACACGCTGGCCGCACGGCAATATGAAAAAGCCCCGAATATGACCGACCGCCTTGCCGCACTCGGTGTATTAGTGCGCGGCTCCGCAGCGCAGGCAGCCTCAGCGCTGACTCATTTCCGCAAGCGATACGAAGATAATCCGCTTGCACTGGACAAGTGGTTTACCGTGCAAGCGCAGGTGCCCGGCGAGGCAGCGCTGGCGAACGTCCAGACGCTGGAACACGATCCGGCATTTACTTTGCGAAATCCCAATCGAGCGCGCGCTTTGTGGGGCGCCTTCGCCAGCACCAATCCCAGCGGATTTCATCGCGCGGATGGCGTAGCGTACCGGCTGCTGGCCGAGCGCCTTGCGCAGTTGGATGCGATCAATCCGCAGATTGCCGCCAGGCTGGCCACTGCGTTCAATGGATGGCAGCGATTGGAGCCGGTGCGGCGCGCGGCAGCATGCGACGCGCTCGATTCACTTGCGCAACGCCCGGAACTATCTCGCAACTTGAGTGAGATCATCGGCAACGTGTTGCAGCAATAAAAGCTTCAGACGCAAACGGCGGCCGCGGCGGCCGCCGTTGCGAGGCGGCATCAAAGGACATCAGCCAGGAAGATGATCCAGCTCGCTGATCAAGTGATTCATGCGTGACTGCAAACGCGGACGCAACTGCTCTTGCTGGGCAAAGTCGCGCTCGACGAGATGGTCCATCGCCATTTCAAGGCGACCGATTTCCACCATCAGGTCATGCCGCAAGTACATCGGTGCGAACTCATTGCTATTATCCATGGCATTTCCCCCGTCTTTGCTTGCAGACAAAGCGCAGCAATAGACGTGCCATATGTGACGCGCATCACACTAAGTACTTGCCCCCATCACACAGTGACCTTTTCTGTCAGCAGTTGTCACTCATCGGCATAAATTTGCGTTTCAGTCACTTCATATTCACACGCCCGGGGAGAAGATATTTCCCACGCATGGGGGGTGCGGCATTTGCCGTGCAGCCCGAAGGGTTACCAGTTTCTGGCGCCCGGCAATACGGTCATCCTGGATTCCCCCTGTTCCTGAGACCGCCGGGCGCCAGATCTCTCTCAAGAGATCGCATAAATAACGACGGCGCCCCGAGGGGCGCCGTCCTGCTTCCTGTCACAGTACACAACGGGACCCCTGCTGCCCCATCTCAGCGCGCGCATCGCGCAACTTCTGCCCGTGAAAGTGCGGTGAGTGTAAAGCAGTATTCGTGCCAGTTTGAGGATGATTCCGGTAATACCTCTCCCACACGCTGGCATTACCATTACGCTTTTGGCCTGATTTGCGCGTCGCTATGTTTCATCCCACTTCCTATGACGTCATCGTGATCGGCGGCGGCCATGCCGGCACCGAAGCGGCCCTGGCTGCGGCGCGTTGCGGCGCACGAACGCTGTTGCTGAGCCACAGCATCGAAACGATTGGTCAGATGAGCTGCAATCCGGCCATCGGAGGGATCGGGAAGGGCCATTTGGTGAAAGAAATCGACGCATTGGGCGGCGCCATGGCGCAAGCGGCCGATCACGCCGGCATTCAATGGCGCACCTTGAACGCCTCCAAAGGACCGGCCGTGCGGGCGACGCGTTGCCAGGCGGACCGTGGGCTTTACAAGGCTGCCATTCGTCGCATGGTCGAGACACAGCCGAATCTGGATGTGTTCCAGCAGGCCGTCGATGACCTCTTGATCGAGCAAGGGCATGTTGTCGGCGTGGTGACGCAGATGGGCCTTTCCTTCCGCGCCCGAACCGTCGTATTGACCGCGGGTACCTTTCTGGCCGGCAAGATCCACATCGGCGCGGCCCAGTATGCTGGTGGCCGTGCGGGTGACCCGCCTGCGACAACGCTGGCCCAGCGACTGCGTGAACTGCCGGTAGCCGCCGACCGCCTGAAGACCGGCACACCGCCGCGCATCGATTTGCGCAGCATCGACTTCGACGGACTGGAAGAACAACCGGGCGACGATCCCGCACCGGTGTTCTCCTACCTTGGATCGCGAGCCCACCATCCGCGCCAGATCAGCTGCTGGATCACGCACACCAGCACACGCACCCACGACATTATCCGTGGCGCATTGGATCGGTCACCGCTGTATACCGGCCAGATCGAGGGTGTGGGCCCACGCTATTGCCCCTCTATCGAGGACAAGGTGGTGCGCTTCGCCGACAAGGGATCGCACCAGATCTTCATTGAACCGGAAGGCTTGGACAGTTTCGAGATATACCCCAACGGCATTTCCACCTCTTTGCCGTTCGATGTGCAGCTTGAGCTGGTGCATTCGATCAAAGGGTTCGAGAACGCGCACATTACACGGCCGGGCTATGCCATCGAATACGATTATTTCGATCCCCGCGGGCTGCATCCGTGGCTGGAAACCAAGACCATCCCGGGACTGTATTTCGCGGGACAGATCAACGGCACGACGGGTTATGAAGAGGCCGCTGCACAAGGACTGATAGCGGGCGTCAATGCTGCGCTCGCTGTACAAGGCAAGGCCCCCTGGTATCCGCGTCGCGATGAAGCCTATATCGGCGTACTCATCGACGACCTGACCAGTAACGGAACGATCGAGCCGTACCGTATGTTTACCTCCCGCGCCGAATATCGTTTGCACCTGCGCGAAGACAACGCCGATTTGCGGCTCACCGAAATAGGCCATGCCTTGGGCGCGGTGCCGCAAACTCGTTTCGATGCATTGCGCACCAAGCGCGACGCCGTGGAAAAGGAAACGCAACGCCTGGCAAACCTGTGGGCTGCGCCGAATAATGCGCTGGGCGCCGCCATCGAGCACCATCTGGGCATTGCAGTGAGCCGCGAAACCAACGCGCTGGATCTGCTTCGGCGCCCCGAACTCGACTACGCCAAGCTTTCCCGCGTTCCCGAACTCGGCCCTGCAGTCGAGCACGAAGACGTTGCCGCTCAGGTCGAAGTACAAACCAAATACGCTGGCTATCTTGAGCGTCAGCGGGAAGAAATCGAACGCCAGCGGCGTCATGAGAACACCACCATTCCCGCCAGCTTCGATTACGACAAAGTACGCGGCCTTTCTGCTGAAGTGCTGGTGAAGCTCAAACGCAGCCTGCCGGCGACGATCGGACAGGCCGCACGCATCAGCGGGGTAACGCCCGCAGCCATTTCGCTGCTACTGGTTCATTTGAAGCGCCGTGACGCGGCCTGATTGCCAGGGCCATTCACTACCCCCCTACCATCCCATCCCGTATAGGCGCATGGCATCATGCGTCTCTGTTTATTGAGGAATATGCGATGGAAGTCTGGATCGGTCGACAGGGCGAACGCCATGGCCCCTATCAGGAAGAGCAGGTGCAGGAATGGCTGCGCAGTGGCCAGTTAAGCCCCGACGACCTCGGCTGGTATGACGGTCTTGCCGATTGGCAACCGCTATCGGTCTTATTTCCACAGGATAAACCGGCACCGCCACCCAGCCCTTATGGCCCTCCTCCGCTACAGCACCCCGCCAGTGTTACGCCCGGCTTCGATTACGCTGGTTTTTGGCAACGTTTCGGCGCCTGGGTGATCGACCTGATTATCCTGATGATCCCTTCCATGATCGTCATGTACGCGTTAGGCGGCATGGAGGCGTACAGGCATCTGCTTGAAAGATTGCAAGCTGGCACCGACATGTCCGAAGCTTTTCGCGATTATGCCGCCGCAACGGAAACTTCTTCGCTTGCCTCCCTACTCATCACATTTCTGTATTACACATTCTTCGAAGCCTCCAAGTGGCAGGCAACGCCGGGCAAGCTGGCGTTGCGCTTACGCGTAACAAATCTCCAGGGGCAACGCATTTCAATCGGCCGTTCTGCCGCGCGCAATGTCGTTCGATTGTCGGCGGCCATCTTCGGATTGATCCCGGTGATCTGCTATCTCGCCATTACCTGGACACAGCGCAAACAGGGCTTGCACGACCTTTGGGCAAGCACCTATGTGCTCAATGGTTCCGTGCAGGAGCAGCCACCGCAGCGCCCTTCATCGAACAACCATCACCACGGTCACTTCGACGCCTGATATGTCTGCTTTGAAACGGCGCGGCCTTCTGGGCGTGCGCGGCCTTTTTTGTCATGCTCGCAGACCCATGACGCATGGCGTTCATGCAACACGCTCTTCGTAACAAAACCAAGGAAATCTTTCAGTCTCATGCTCAGCATTGAACATCGCATCGCCCAGGACATCTCCGCCAAGCCCGAACAAGTGCGTGCCGCCGTCGATTTGCTGGATGGAGGAGCTACCGTGCCGTTCATCGCACGCTATCGAAAAGAAGCCACTGACGGCCTCGACGATACGCAATTGCGCCTGCTGGAAGAACGCCTGCGCTATCTGCGTGAATTGGAAGAACGCCGTGCGGCGATCCTTGCCAGTATCGAAGAACAAGGCAAACTGAGCGATCCACTGAAGCAAGACATCCTCGAAGCCGACACCAAGGCGCGCCTGGAAGACCTTTACCTCCCCTACAAACCCAAGCGCCGCACCAAAGCGCAGATCGCACGTGAGGCAGGGTTGGAGCCGCTTGCCAGCAGCTTGCGCGAAGACCCCACGCAATCACCGGAGACATTGGCCGAATCGTTTGTGGACGCAGAAAAAGGCGTACCCGACGTGCGCGCTGCACTCGACGGCGCTCGCGCCATTCTGATGGAAACCATTGCCGAAGATGCGCAACTGGTCGGCGCTTTGCGCGACTGGCTATGGGAGAAGGGCCAGATTCAGGCCAAGGTGGTCGAAGGCAAGGAAGCGGAGGGTGCGAAATTCCGTGATTATTTTGATCATGTGGAATCCATCGGCAAAATTCCTTCGCATCGTTTGCTTGCGCTGATGCGCGCACGCAATGAAGGCATAATCGAACTGGAGCTATTACCCGCTGCGCTGGCCGAACAAGGTCACCTCGAGGCCGAAGGTCGCGTGGCATCGCACACTGGCATAGTCGATCGCGGCCGCCCCGCCGATGCATGGTTGCGAGAAACGGTGCGCCTGACCTGGCGCGTAAAGATGCATTTGCATTTGACGCTCGATTTGTTCGGCCGTGTGCGTGAAGCAGCCGAAGACGAAGCCATCCGCGTATTCGGCGACAACCTCAAGGATCTGCTCCTGGCCGCACCTGCTGGCGCCAAGACTGTGATGGGATTGGATCCTGGCATTCGTACGGGTGTAAAGGTGGCGGTGGTCGATCCGACTGGCAAGCTGCTCGCGACTGACACCATCTATCCGCATGAGCCGCGCAATCAATGGGACCAGTCGCTCGCTCGGCTGGCGCTGTTGAGCAAACAATTCGGCGTGAACCTGATTGCCATCGGCAACGGCACCGCTTCACGCGAGACCGACAAACTGGCAGGCGAATTGATCAAGAAACATGCCGAGCTGAAGCTTTCGAAGATCGTCGTGAGCGAAGCCGGCGCATCGGTTTATTCCGCCTCGGAAACCGCGGCCAAGGAGTTTCCGGATCTCGACGTGAGCCTGCGCGGCGCTGTGTCGATTGCCCGTCGATTGCAGGATCCGCTTGCAGAATTGGTGAAGATCGAGCCCAAGGCCATCGGTGTCGGCCAGTATCAGCACGACGTCAATCAGGCAAAGCTCGCGCGTGCCCTGGACGCCAAGGTGGAAGACTGCGTAAACGCTGTCGGTGTCGATGTAAATACTGCATCGGCCGCTTTGCTGTCGCGCGTGGCGGGCCTTACTCCCAGCGTTGCTGAGAACGTGGTGAAACACCGCGATGCCAACGGCCCGTTCGCCAACCGCAAGGCGTTGCTCAAAGTACCTCGCCTGGGCGATAAAGCATTCGAACAATGTGCAGGCTTCTTGCGCATTCCCAGTGGCGACAATCCACTGGATGCCAGCGCAGTGCATCCGGAGGCGTATCCGGTGGTGGAGCGCATCATTGCGCAGTGCGGACGGGAAGTGAAAAGCTTGGTCGGGGACATCACCTTTCTGCGTGGCCTCAAGGCAGATCAATACACCGATGAGCAATTCGGCCTGCCTACCGTCAGGGACATCCTCAAAGAATTGGAAAAGCCGGGCCGCGATCCACGTCCAGCGTTCGTGGCTCCGAGTTTCGCCGAGGGCGTCGAAGACCTGAAGGACCTCAAGCCGGGCATGATCCTGGAGGGCCGGGTGACGAACGTTGCCGCTTTCGGTGCATTCGTCGATATCGGCGTGCATCAGGATGGGCTCGTGCACGTCTCGGCACTCTCCCATAGCTTCGTGAAAGATCCACGCGATGCGGTGAAAGCGGGAGATATCGTCAAAGTGAAAGTGATGGAGGTGGATATCCCTCGCAAACGCATCGGCCTTTCGATGCGGCTGGACGATGAGCCGGGACAGACGCGCAGTGATCGCACGCCCTCTCCCGGCGACGGCCGTAGAGGCCGGGACAACCGCGGCCCCAGACCCGGAGCAGGGTCACCCAAGCCTGCCGCCTCCCCCGCCAATAGTGCGTTCGCCGATGCCCTTTCACGTGCACTAAAGCGCTAGGGCTTGCCTGGTTTTGCGGGTTATGGGATATGCCAAACCCGCAGCCCCAACCAGAGGTTAGAAAGGCGCCCGGAAGGATGCTCGCAGACATATCGGGGCTGTATGCGAGAGAGGTTGGCGGCGAATTAGCCAGCCCCTCCCAGGGTGGCAGCGCACAGGCGGCGAGAGCCGCGCATACATCCTGACGCATCTTGCTTGCAGCGCAGCATGCGCAGCCGTATGGCATGCATTACCGTAACGCACCTATAACAAACGCAGGAGCACCCACATGGTCCACCCTCGCAAGATAGTCGGCGCCATTGCGCTGGCGCTGGGCATGGTCGGCGCCGCACACGCCACAGGCAACCCTAACTCGACCTTCAACAGCGTGATCGTCTTTGGCGACAGCCTTAGCGACGCAGGCAATATTTCGTTGGCGACCGCCCCGGCTATTCAGCCGCCGCTGGAATTCACGACCAATCCCGGGGCGGTGGTGGTGCAGGACGTCGCCCATGCGCTTGGACATCCGTTAACGGCATCGCTCGCTGGCGGCAGTGATTTTGCGTGGGGCGGGGCAGGTATCACCAACAACACGCCGGGAACACCCTCGACCGTACCCACCATTACCAGCCAGGTGGATGCCTATCTGGCTAGCCAGCGCATCAACAGTCATGCGCTCTACTCCATGTGGGGTGGTGCCAACGACATCTTCTACGCCGCCACCTCCGCGGCTGCCGCTGCCACGGCTCAACAGTTAATTGCGCAAACAGTCGCGGCCCAGGCTTCTCAGGCAGTGACGGCCGGACTGATCCCCAATGATCCGACCGCCATCGCTGCGTTCGAGGCGCAAATCACGCCCACGGTCACCACTCAGGTCAATGCCCAGGTCGCTGCGGCAGCCGGCGTATCTTCTCTGCAAACTGCAGCCCAGGCTCAGGCCAGCGTAGTGGCCGCGGCCCAGCAGGAAGTTAAGCTGATAGGCGCCCTGCAGGCTGCAGGCGCCAAGAACATTCTGGTGTTCAACCTGCCCAACATTGGTGTGACACCCGAAGCGACTGAGCAAGGTGCATCCGCCGCCGCATCCCTCACCGAACTTAGCGCCATCTACAACGGCCAACTCAATGCCGGCCTGGGCCAGTTAGGCAAAGGCATTATTCCGGTCAACACGTTCGCCTTGCTCAATCAGGTGATTGCCCATCCAGGTGCCTATGGCTTTGCCAATGTGACAACCCCGGCATGTGGCGTAGGGTCGAGTTCGGTGCAATGTGGACCGCAGGGATCCCACCTACCGTATACCTACGCGCCCGGCACGAACCAGAGTTATTTGTTCGCCGATGGCGTGCATCCCACGACTGCAGCGGACGCCCTGCTTTCCCAGGTGGTGCTGTCCGAATTGGCGGCGCCACAACAAATTTCACTGCTGCAGGAAGCACCGCTCGCGGCCGTCACCACGCAGACTTCGGTCGTACGCGACCAAATGATGGCGGATAGTTTTGGCAGTCCCACCCGCGCCTTCGCCAACATCAACTATTCGAACCAGGAGTTCGACCAACGCGCTGGCGCCCCCAAGACCACCAGCAACAATGTCGACCTCACCGTCGGTGCTGACGTCCACGCCACCGATAACCTCTCCGCGGGCGCGGCTCTCGGCATCGGTGAGCATTACGCCGACGTCAGCGGCGGTGGTGGCTACGATCTCCAAGCGATCACAGGCCTCGCTTATCTCACCTGGCATACCGGTGGCGCTTATGCTGGGGTGTATGGCGATTTCGGTCAAGCGAGCTTCACCAACATCAACCGCGTCTTTGACGTGGGTAGCTACCGTACACACGAGAGTGGCAAGACAGACGGTTCTTACGTAGGCCTGGGTTTGCACGGTGGCTACTGGTTCGATGTCGGCAACCTGAAGACCGGTCCATTCGCCAACTTCGAGTACCAGAACATCAAGATCGATGGATACAACGAAAGTGGCGATGATGCGACCGCCATGTGGTTTGGCCGTCAAGAACGTAACGCCCTAATCAGCACCCTAGGCTGGCGCCTACAAGGTCACTGGCAATACGACAGCATGGATTTGTCGCCCTATGTCGAACTGGGCTGGAACCATGACAGCCGTGCCAGCACCGATATGGTTACCGCCGGCCTCAATACCATGAACGGCAGCTTCGAAATGGCCGGCTTTACACCTGACAAAAACTGGGGTTCTGCCAACGTGGGTCTGGTAACCCAGATCACCTCAAATATCTCCGGCTGGATTGCGTACGACGGTCACTTCGCTGACAACAGCCAGCGCTACAACGGTGTCAATCTAGGTGTGAAGTTCGGCTTCTGATTCGAATCACGCATATAAAAAAGCCGTCCTGTCTGGACGGCTTTTTTTATGGCTCCCGGTTTCGTGACAGGCAAGGATTACTTGTCCTTGCCACCTGTCGCCATATTCAAGATGTCTTTGGCTTCCTGCTGAAGGTTTGCAGCATCGCTATCGCTTAACGTATCCGTACTGCCATTAGCATCGTGCGTCTTCAGCACCAACGAGCCATCATCGCCCCAACCGGCCGTATCCACGGCGGTGGGCTTAGCATTCTGGCTCGGCTTCTTCTGCTGCTGCACAACCCAAGGCTTGCCGCCTTTGTATGCGTAGTCGGTGCTGGTGAAGCCCTTGTCGCCATAATCAACGAGTTCGCGAATGAACTTCACCTGGCCGCCATCACGGAACACCTGCCACGCAAGCGACGAATCCTTTTCAAGCTTGGTGCCCGAAGAGCGCTTCATACCGCCGATCTGCTTCTGCTCGGCCTGGAAGGCAGCCAACATCTTCTCGCCGGGAGTCTGCTCCGGGGCCAGCTCCACGGAAACATTAGCCGTGGGATTGCCCTTGGTCAGCACCGGCACCTGCAGCGGCATGTCGTAGTGCCGATCGCCATCGGTCAGGTCTGCCTGGACGATATAAAGATCGTCGGGAGCGACGTTGGCCGGATTGAAATCCAGCTCAAAAGACTGCGGGAAGGTGGTAGCCGGAGCGATCGTCTTTGTAGCAAGCGGAGCCGAGCCCTGCGCGGTAATGTCGACGATCTTGATTTCCAGTTTGTCCTGCGCCGATGGCGTACCACCACCGCGCAAGGTGACAGTACCGGTGACACTATGCGCCGGACCTGCCGCCCCTTGGGCCGCACCGTTGGAGCCGGCCGAAGACGACGAATTGGATGAACTATTGCAGCCGGCTAAAGCAACCGCTGCCACTGTCATCAGCGACCAAACAACGCTGCGCATGGGATAGAAACCTCGGATTGGATCGATTCGAACGTGATGTCTGCTACACGCATCGCGTCGCAAACACCCGCAGGGGGAGTTTCAGAGGATAGCCCAAACTTACGACGTCGAAAAGTCAATCAGCCGAGAGGTCCATGCGCAAGCGTATGCTCCTGGCGATAACTCAGCTTTCTCTAACCAAAGTTGGTTGGTCGTCGGGATAACGTCACGGCAGTCTTTCCATCGACATCACACCAGACTTACGCCACAGGTCATCGGTGACTCCAACGCGCGCGCCCGCGAGTTGATCCGCCGCTGATAGTAGACGCCAGAGGCAAGCGCATAGTCCTCTGTGTGGCATGCACCTTGAAAACTCGTCACGGCGTTTGGCCGCCCATTCCGGACGGCACTCGACACGTAGGCTGAGGCTAACGTCCAGGGGTAGTGTTTCAACCCATGGGGTTAAAGCTTGCCGACGTGATCTGGCGTGAGCCCTATGCCTTGATCTGGTGACGATGATCACCTGCGGCTGGCCGGTTCTCGACATTAACCGGGTAAAAAGTCTTCTGCCACAGGCACTGGATGGGAGCACCGCAGCTTCTTGCCCCATGAATGGCCCTACGTGTCAACCGAGGCACGACTTACGCGTTTATGCGCCAGATACGACTTGCTGCCCTTATGGATTTCGTAATTTGCTACGGAAACTCAAGAACCTGTGCTTGTCGGCATCCTCGTAAAACTGCTCGGCCCAAACAAGATTTAGATAGCAAGTTACCGGCGCCTCCCCCAGCACCCGGCGGAAATAGCGATGAATCTGCAAATTAATACGACCCCTGAACCCACCTCGACCTTTGCCGATCGCATTAAATTGCTTATCCAGCGGGTTGGCAGCGTCACGGAAATCGCACGCATGTGCGGTTTTTCGGAAGGAGTGGTTCGCAGCTGGCGAGATGGCAACACCGACCCGTCACGGGCGCGTTGCGTCACCCTTGCACGCACGCTCGGCATTTCCCTCGTGTGGCTAGTGGCGGGCGAAGGATCCATGCAGATAGATCCGAATGCGGTGACTCCCGATGAGATCAATGGCAGAAGCGCGGCTGGAACGATTTCCCCTCAGCGTCACCGGTCCAAGTTGCGTACGGCGGCTGACGCGCTGGAAGCCAATGGTATGGACGTACAGCGCCTCAACACTGCACTTCGTATTCTGCAATCCGAGTTGGACTTGGCGGATAGCCAGCTTACGCTGGCGGAAAACTCGGACATGCTCGCCGAGCTTTACGACATCCTTGGGCCTGGCGGCAACGATGTGGATGCAACCGCCATGGTTGCCTTCAATCACCGGCTCGCGGAACGGCTGAAGACAGGTCGCGCGGTGAGACACCTCACTTCCTGATGGCTGGACGATAGAGACAAAAACGGCAGCCCTGATAGCTGCCGTTTTTCACTTGTGGCTAAGGAGAGCCGCTAAAGCCGAGCGATATCCGCTATCGCCATGAACTGCGCTTTGAGTCTTCCTAACAGTGCAAGGCGGTTGGCGCGTACCGCCGGATCGTCAGTGTTGACCAGCACGCTATCGAAGAACGCATCGACTGGCGCCTGCAATTGAGCGAGGCGAGCCAATACAACGGTGTATTCACGCCGTTGCAAAGCAGCAGCATTATCTGTTTGAGCAGCCTCAAGGGCTTGCGCCAGTGCTCGCTCGGCGTCTGCTTCGAAATGCGCGGGATCCACGTGGCCACCGATGCCGTCGGCTCCATGTTCTTCCTGCTGCTTGCGCAGAATATTCGCCACGCGCTTGTTGGCGCTTGCAAGGCTGGCTGCCTCGGGCTGACGGCCAAATTCAACCACGGCCCGCAAGCGTCGATCAAAATCGACCAGGCTAATCGGATCCACCGCCAGTACGGATTCGAACTGTTCGGTGGTGAAGCCTTTTTCGGCGTAGTACCCGCGTAGGCGTTCGAGCATAAACTCATTGAGTTCCCGCGCCAAAGCAGCCCGACGCAATCCCGCATCCAGCATCGGTGCCTTGCCATCTTTGCCCGCCTTGAGCCCTGCGGCTAAGGCCCGATCCGGCAGCAGCTCCAACGCTTCCGCGAAAAGAGCTTTGTGATCCAACTCAAGCTCACCCTCGATCAAGGTACGTGCCAGTCCGAGTGCAGCACGACGCAAAGCAAACGGATCCTTGTTGCCGCTCGGCTTGAGCCCTACCGCAAAAATGCCTGCAAGCGTATCGACGCGCTCGGCAATAGCAAGCACCTGTCCGATCTTGCCTTCGGCGATGGCGTCGCCTGCAAAGCGGGGTTGATACACGCCATCCAGGGCCTGGGCAACCTCCTCCGATTCATGGGCATGCCGGGCGTAATAGCGCCCCATGGTGCCCTGCAGCTCCGGAAATTCGCCGACCATGCGCGTCAATAGATCGCATTTAGCCAAACTTGCCGCACGTGTCGCTTTGCCAGCATCCACATCGACACGATTGGCCACGATGCGGGCAAGTTCCGCAACACGCACTGTTTTGTCCCAGACGCTACCCAATGTCTGTTGATAGGTGACTTGTTTCAGTGCTTCCCGATAGCTTTCCAGCGGTGTTTTCAGGTCCTCGTCCCAGAAGAACTTTGCATCAGCGAAACGTGGACGGATGACCCGCTCGTAGCCTTTGCGGATTTCACCTGGCTGCTTGCTATCGATGTTGGCAATACCGATGAAGTGCTGGGTCAGGACACCTTGCTCATCGAACACCGGGACAAACTTCTGATTCGTCTCCATCGTCGTCACCAGCGCCTCAGGTGGCACGCTGAGAAACTCGCGCTCGAACGTGCAGGCGATCGCTACCGGCCATTCGGTGAGATTGGCGATTTCATCAAGCAGCGCGTCATCCAGTCGAGGAACACCTCCGGTTTCCTTCGTTACACGTGCCACTTCATCGCGAATGCGAGAGCGCCGCTCCATCGGATCAGCCAGCACCTTCGCCATGCGCATGGCGTCGAGCCAGCTGTCCGCATCGGCAACGTGCACTGGCTGTGGGTGCATGAAGCGATGGCCGCGCGACTGGCGACCACTGCGCAAACCGAGCACCTCGCCGTCGACGATCTCTGAACCGTGAAGCATGACCAACCAGTGCACGGGTCGCACAAAAGTGTAATCGTGATCCGCCCAGCGCATGGGTTTGGGAATCGGCAAGCCTTTAAGGGCCTCATCAACGATTTCTGGTAACAGGGCAGCAACCGCTTGCCCAGGCTTCACCGTGCGGAAAACGAACCATGCGCCCTTGTCGGTTTCGAGTTTTTCCAATTGCTCGACGCTTACGCCACACGATTGCGCAAAACCGAGCAAGGCTTTTCCTGGATTGCCTTGCTCATCCAAGGCTGCATTGACGGCAGGACCTCTACGTTCGATGGCCTGTTCCGGCTGAGCACGGGCGACTTCAGGAATGAAAACAGCCAAGCGGCGCGGCGTGACGTAAAGGGCCGCGCGATCAAGCAACGCAGAAATGCCGCGCTTGCTTAGTCCGTCGCACACGCCATGCAGGAACGCAGCACCCAACTCATCCAGCGACTTTGGTGGGAGCTCTTCCGTGCCCAGTTCGATCAGCAATGACTTGGCGGCACTCATGCTGCCTGCTCCTTCTTGTAATGCCTCAAGCCGGGGAAACCAAGCTTTTCACGCTGTGCGACATAGGCCTCAGCCACGCTGCGCGACAAGGTGCGCACGCGCAGGATGTAGCGCTGACGCTCCGTTACGCTGATGGCGCGTCGCGCATCGAGCAAATTGAACGTGTGGCTTGCCTTCATCACCTGTTCGTAGGCAGGTAGCGGCAAACCCGCGGCGATCAGCTTGTTGGCCTCGCCTTCGCATACGTCAAACCAGCGGAACAACTCGGTTACGTTGGCGTGCTCGAAGTTGTAGGCGCTTTGTTCGACTTCGTTCTGGTGGAACACGTCGCCATAGGTAATGTTGCCGCGTGGACCGGTCGTCCAGATCAAATCGTAGACGTTGTCGACGTTCTGCAGATACATCGTCAGGCGTTCCAGACCATATGTGATCTCGCCAGTAACCGGCCTGCATTCCAGGCCACCTGCCTGCTGGAAGTACGTGAACTGCGTGACCTCCATGCCGTTGAGCCAAACCTCCCAACCCAACCCCCACGCACCCAGCGTGGGCGATTCCCAGTTGTCTTCGACGAAACGGAGATCATGTACTTGCGGGTCCAGACCCAGCTCCCTGAGAGACCCGATGTATAGATCCAGAATGTTTTCAGGGTTAGGCTTCATCACCACCTGATACTGGTAGTAATGCTGCAGACGGTTGGGGTTTTCCCCGTAACGGCCGTCGGTAGGGCGCCGGGAGGGCTGCACATAGGCGGCCGCCCAGGGTTCCGGGCCGAGCGCACGCAAAAACGTGGCGGGATGGAACGTACCCGCGCCAACCTCGGTATCAAGGGGTTGCAGCAGCACGCATCCCTGCTTCGCCCAATAGCGGTTGAGGGTTTGAATCACATCCTGGAAAGTAGGTGCGGACATCTCTTTCCTAACCTGAGTGTAAAGCGGGTTAGTATAGCTGCAGCGCATCTTTCCGCCGTTTTCCCGAGTGATTGGCGCCTGTTTGGGGATCTTGCACATGGCAGCAACGCAACAAATTGCCTCCCTGCTGGGCCGTCGCGGTCGCTTGGCTCTGGATGATGTGCTGGCGGCCCTGGTGGTCGACGGTCTCGTCTCCGCAGATGACGCCAAACAGCTGCGTGTGGGGCACCGCGCAGGGCGCAGCACGGTAGAACTGAATCCGCTGGTTATCATCGCCAACGCCAAGCTGAGCAATCACCGGGATCCTGGACGTCCTCTCAGCCTGGAGGGTCTGACGGAATGGTTGGCCGGACAGGCTGGCCTGCCGTATCTGAAAATCGATCCGATGAAGATCAATGTGGCTGCGGTTACCCAGGTGGTCAGCCACGCCTATGCGCAGCGCCACCGCATTCTGCCGGTGGCTGTCACGCCGGCAGAAGTAACTTTCGCGACGGCCGAACCTTTCGATAGCGCCTGGGCCAAGGACCTCGCGCAAATGCTGCGTCGGGACGTGCACCGCGTTGTTTCCAGCCCGATCGACATCAATCGTTATCTGCAGGAGTTTTACGGCGTCCAACGTTCAATTCAGCTGGCGAAGGATGCCAAGAATCAGAGCGGATACGATTCGTCGGCGTTGTTGAATTTCGAACAACTGCTTGAGCTGGGGAAGGCCGGCGAAGTAGGAGCGGATGATCGGCACGTCGTGCACATCGTCGACTGGCTGTTGCAATACGCGTTCGAGCAGCGCGCTTCGGATATTCATCTGGAACCCCGGCGCGAAGCAGGCATGATGCGTTTTCGCATTGATGGCGTCATGCATAAGGTGTTTGAGCTGCCGCCTCCGGTCATGACAGCAGTGACGTCACGCATCAAGATTCTTTCTCGCATGGATGTGGCGGAAAAACGTCGCCCACAGGATGGTCGCATCAAGACGCGCGCGACATCCGGACGTGAAGTCGAATTGCGTATTTCCAGCATGCCCACCGCGTTCGGCGAAAAGCTCGTGATGCGTATTTTTGACCCTGACATTGTTGCAAAGGATTTTTCCCAGCTGGGCTTTTCTCCTTCCGAAGACACGGTATGGCGCAGCATGGTGGAGCGCCCGCATGGCATCGTGCTGGTTACAGGCCCGACGGGATCGGGAAAGACGACAACGCTCTATTCGACGCTCAAGCATCTCGCCACACCGGACATCAACGTTTGCACGGTCGAAGATCCGATCGAAATGGTGTCGCCTGAATTCAATCAGATGCAGGTACAGCCTTCCATTGATCTCGATTTTGCGGCTGGTGTGCGGACGCTGCTGAGGCAAGATCCGGACATCATCATGGTGGGGGAGATTCGTGACCTGGAAACCGCGCAAATGGCGGTGCAGGCTTCGTTGACAGGCCATTTGGTGCTGTCCACGCTGCATACTAACGACGCTCCGAGCGCCATCACACGATTGCTAGACCTTGGCGTGCCGCATTACCTGATCCAGTCGACGCTCACAGGCGTTGTTGCGCAACGTCTTGTGCGCACTTTGTGTCCACACTGCAAGATCGAAGCGGAACAAGATCCGCACGAGTGGACCGTACTGACGCACGGCTGGTCGATACTGGTGCCCGAACGCGTATTCAAACCGGTGGGCTGCCTGGAATGCCGGCACACCGGTTTCCTTGGACGCACCGGCATTTACGAGATGATGCAACTGAGCTCAAAATTGCGTGGCCTGATCGGCGCACAATTGGACCTGATTCATTTCAGTCGGGCGGCATTGGTAGAAGGTCTGCGTCCGCTGCGTATCTCTGCATCTGACCAAGTCGCGCGTGGTCTGACGACCGTGCAAGAGGTGTTGACTGTCATACCCCCTGTCGACCATGTTGAGGACCCAGCCCTTTAGTCATTCGGCTTGATTTAGCGTCATGAAACCCGTTCTCATCATTCGTACCGGTAAAGCCCCCGACAATATCCGTGCGCGCCACGGCGATTTTCCGCATTGGTTCCGCCTTAGTGCGAGTCTGCGGATGCAACAAGTAAGCGTGGTGGATGTGGCCGCCGGCGAAAAACTGCCTATGCCACATGAAGTTTCTGGCGCGTTGATCACAGGGTCCGCCGCCATGGTTACGGATCGTGCCCTTTGGAGCGAGCAAACTGCGGGCTGGATCCGCAATGCGATGGATCTCGATCTGCCTTTGCTGGGCGTATGCTACGGCCACCAATTGATGGCGCATGCCCTTGGTGGACGTGTCGATTATCTTGCCGGAGGGCGGGAGATCGGGACTGTGCCGATCGATCTACTGCCAGGCTCTGAGCAAGATCCCATTACCGCACTGCTTCCTCTCCAGTTCCGTGCCCACACTACGCATGAGCAAAGCGTTCTGGAGGTACCTCGGGATGCCAAGGTGTTGGCGCGCTCAGCGCGCGACCCACATCAATTGATCCGCTACGGGCAGAACGCAGTCAGTGTGCAGTTCCATCCCGAATTCAATGCCGACATCATGCGTGCCTATATCAAGCGCAAGCGTCATGACATGCGCCGCGAGGGTTTCGATCCGCATCACATATTTCAGCAAGTTGCCGCAACGCCCATGGCAAGGCGGTTTATGCGGATGTTTTCAAGGCACCACGGGCTCAGCCAAGAAATGGGCTAGCGACTGCGTGGCGGCATTGGAAATGGCGTTACCTTCTGCCCATCGGTTGCATCCCGGATAGCCAGGGCACCTTTACGCTCGACCTCCTCGATACGAACTACAGCCTGCATGGGTAGATGCAGCACACGCGTGTCCTTGAATTCTTCACGCAAGCGTTCTTCCGTGGGATCGACGACCAGCCCTTCTCCTGCGGGTTCGAATACCAGCTCACCTACTTCCGTGAACCCCCACAATCCGCTCGAAGCAACATGATGAGCATAGAGTTCGTAGCACTTGCCGAGATGAAGGAAGGTTACCTTATAAAGTTTTTTGTTTCGCATAGCTGCATTTTACCGTCGCATACGGCGCAAGATGGCATTGCGGGACAATAAGGCAAATACCGCACCAAAGAGAAAGCCCGCCACATGGGTCCACCACGCATAGCCTCCGTAGCTTGGGCCGACATAGCTAAATAACAGCTGCAATAGCGCCCAGATCCCAATCAGCAAAAACGCAGGTACTCGTACGAATTCGAGATAAAAGCCGAGTGGGAGCACCAGTCCAAGGCGCGCGCGAGGAAACAATGACACATACGCTCCCAGTACAGCTGATACGGCTCCACTGCAGCCGATGATGGGCCTCACTACCCCTGCCAAAGAGATGGCCCCAGCCAGATTAGCCACGACACCTCCAACGATGAATAGCGCCAAGAACCGAACCGAGCCCAGTGCACGCTCCGCTGGTACGCCAAAGATCATGAGAAACAGCAAATTGCTAAGGAGATGCAACCAGGCAACATGAATAAACATCGCTGTCACCAACCGCAATAGCGCCGGATCACGCAATTGTTGCCAGATAGGCTGATGGGCATCAAAGATGTTGGCGGGAATGGTTCCCCACTCCAGTAGAAACGTAATACGCCGTGGCGGCGGCATAAGTGCCAGCGCCACGAAGGTAACGACGCAGATGAAAACCAACAACATCGCCGCCCAATGCAAACGCGGTTGGCGTCGGGTTTCAACGTTTACGAACACGTTTTTCTCCTGGATGAGCGCATCGATCCAGCTGATGAGAAATCAAATCATAGGGGATATCGGGATATCGCACCCAGGGACTTGCGGTACCGTCGTGGCTGAGTGGCGTGGGTTCTGGGTGACCGGTGGAGGCGGTGACCTGCCGTGTCTGCGTTGTCCCCAGTGCT
>NZ_JBZEGI010000025.1:0-34436 GCF_058216415.1 Dyella sp. SYSU CM1112
GCAAGGTGCGCTTGGTGCAGGCGTGAGCGAAGCGGCGATTCCGTATCTGCAGCAGTACGGCGCTAGCGGCGTCTTGGCAGGCACGACGCTGATTGGTGGCCTAGTCGGTGGCGGAGCCGGCGCGGCGACGGCGCTTGCGGGTACGCAATACAACTACCTGACGCATCCGCAGATCGATGCGGTTAACAAGGCGTGCCAGGGAGGAGCCAATACGTCAGCGTGTCAGCAGGCGGTTGCTACCGCGAAAGTGCAGTCGCAGGCCAATGATATTCAGGCGCAATCGGACTGCACGGCAAATCCGGGTGGTCAAGCGTGTCAGCAAGATACGGCCGCCCTGATGGGCTTTCTCAATACGCCCATGTCGTCGGCAGACCTCACCGGTATGCAACAAGGTGACCAGAGTTTGCTGGAAGGAGGGTATTTCCCTAACTACGCCCTCCCACCCGGTCAGCCAGTGGGTACGCCCACCGCGCAGTCCCAGGCGACCACGAACGCGACGACTTTGGCCGGCTCCAATCCCTCTACGGCGCTGACGGTGGCTCAGGGCGGGGCTGGCATCGTGACGGGTGCCGCAGATCAGGTTCTCCCGTTTATGAGCGAGAGCGGGTGCGAGCTCGTGTCGGGGTGTGGTGCGCCATCGACGGCGTTCCAGTCGGGGTATGGTGCAGGTCAGCAGTTGGGTCAGGCAGTGTTGATCGCTGGTGGCGAGGCGGCGACGGAGCCGGCGACTAATGGGGTGACGAATCCGACGGCTACGAATAGTGTTGGTGTTCCAAACGCGGGAGCCGAAACGCAGTCGGTGTTGACGCAGCAAATTGCAGATTTGCGTGCAACTTTGTCAGGAAGCGCCCAGACGAGTGGAAACATGGGCGTTGCGCAAATCGACTTACCTGGTGTCCAGCCAACGATGGCAGCCTCTAGTCAAATCAGCAATCCTACAGCTGCGCAACAGGCCCAAGGTTTTGTTGGCTCACTTTCAGCTCCCACGTTTCCGAGTACTGTTGTGCCAACTGCGAGTGGTTATCCTTTACTCCGAGATATCGATTCAGAAGCGCAGATCTTGAATAATGTTGCTTATCAACTGGGGGATAACACTTCTGCGTCAGGATCAATAACTTTGCTTACAGAGCGTCCTCCTTGCGCCAGTTGTTCGAATGTTATTCAGCAGTTTCAGAACATGTACCCCAATATCAATTTGAATGTCCTTGATAATGGCGGAAATGTGACCCCTCCAACTCCGAAACATCCGTAATGTGAGTTTCAACATGAACCTTAAAAATAAGCGAAAAAGCTACAGTGAAATTAAATCAAGTGTCCTAGACGCTTATTTCACATTTTGCCGAGATCATGGTCTTGTTTTAAATAGGCCTTTTGAACAAGTTCTGGGTGCCATTGACTACAATTTTGATGGTGTTTTCGTTCTTCCGGTTGAAAATATAATGCTTAGCATCGTAAAGCTAGTCTTGTCTGGTGGTCGGTACCCTGATGTCGAAGAGAATATTCGTAAGAGAATCAAGGAGGACATCGCTTCGTATGGATTGAATAACATCCTGGCTGACCTTTCGTTGGTTGAGAGGGATGAATTTTTGCACGACTTACAAGTGCTTAAGTTCGTTGATAAATAATTGTTCCAAACACTGAAGTTTTCCCCGGAGAGACGACAACACCACCGGTAAACGCTCCTCCTCCACAGCGCAGTGTTGTCGCGGCGATGAACAGTCCAAGTGTTCAGTACATGGTTCAAGCGACAGACTGTATCGATTGTTCGGAAATTGCATGGAAGCTGCAAAGCGCCGGAGATGGCACAGGAAATATTTTGGAGGTCAGGCCAGCTCAAAGTGGTGACCTCAACGTTTTCGAAAATGGTTCAGTTGAAGGTGGGAAGTACTATCACCAGGTTTACACGGATGGGAATTACGTATACGACCCGCGTTGGTCTTCTGAGCCAGTGCCGTTGAACAGTTGGCAGCAGTCTATCCAGTATCTAAATCCCAACGGCGTACAATTCTCCAATACTCCAAAGGGTTTGCAATGAACGCGCTTCAGATCAGTGCAGAAGAAGGTCAGCTACTGAATCTTCTCGATAGGCTCAGTGAGTTGGAATGGCGAAAATTTCAGTCACGTCGCGTAAAAGTCATGACTGAAGGTCACCAGGAGGAGGTCGATCGTTCTTCATGGCCACCTTTTATTAGTTTTCGCTTCAAGAATGAAGATCAGCTTCTAATAGACAAACTCCAGAATGCTGTACAGATCTATAAGGGGCGCGTCACTTGGATTATGGTTGCACACCAGCGAGACGCTCTACCCGGCATAAATTGGATGATTTGTCCAAAAGCAATGTGGGAAGTGCGAGAGCTTGCACTTCAGGGTGGAGTATCTGCTGGCCAATATATGGCTGAGAATCAGCCTGACTTTGGATCAGCCGCCTATGATGATCTAAAGGGATTGACGCAGCACATGGAAAAATATCTCAGGAATGAGAGTGGTGACGTCACTCTGTGAGATATGGCAACGGCGCCCTGCGCGGTCGTTTTGATGTTCCAGACAATACGGGCTTATCCGGAACAGAGACTGCTGGTTCGATTAGAAATGTAAATCCGAACTATCTGTCTCCTGGCTACAACCAAAATTGCCTAAATTGCTTTATCACCACTGATGTCACTCTTAACGGCAATCAAGCTATGGCTTTGCCTTCTGATGGACCAGTACCCATTAGTGTTCTCGAACAGCAATACGGAAGTACATTTAGTTCTGCTACGACTATCGATGACAATACGCAGCAGATGTCCGATGCGGGCGATGGTTCTACTCGAATCATTTTTGGCAGCCGTGGAGACGCAACCGGACATATCTTCAATGTGGTCAATCAGCAAGGCATGGTGCGGTTGCTAGATTGACCTGCCATCTGTAGCCATGCCAAGCATGGGTAGCAAAGTCCGGGGTTGAAGATTACTGCATGGATGGCTGGTTTTCTTCGGTGGGTTCTTCCTGCTGTCGGTATTGAGCCGCGAACTGAGCGGGCGGGATGTACCCGCAGCTGCTACGCGGACGAACCTGGTTGTAGTCACGCCGCCAATCGGCAATAACCCCGAGCGCCTCGGCGAGTGTCGTAAACCCATGCTTATTGAGGCACTCGTCGCGAAACTTACCGTTGAAGCTTTCGATGTAACTGTTCTGCATGGGCCTTCTTCTTATACTCCTTGCGGTCAGTTGACTGGTACAACTTTTGACAGTACTGATAACGGTTATCTCGAGATCAAGGGTGACAGCAATCCGTTGGATACGTCTTACCTATTGAGATTGCAGACATACTTCTCAGTTGTGAGCAATGAGACTTATACGATCATGACTTCTAGGCGTGTTACTCCAGGCTTCCAGCAACACCTCGACTTTTGGGGTGTTAATGTTACACCACCATCGGCGAAGTGATCATGGAGCCAAAATTCACTTATACAAAACATCAAACTCCTCGCGGTTCTATGCCGGATGTGGAGAACGGGGCGGCGTTATATCTGTTGAAGAACGTATCCAAAATGCGCCTCACTTACCAAGTAAAGCTCCTCGTATACATGGCGCACCCGAAGGGAAAGAGGTTATATATAAGATTGCCGTCTACTGCGAAGGTGCATCACACGCTACGTGACTATGTTCACGAGCGCGGTGGCTTAGTCAAAATAGAGCGAGTATAGAATGGGTCTTTATCTTTGCGTATTCGATGGTGACGAAGAACTCGAAGGGCTTGAGATCGGTTCTTATGCGGATTTTAATTTCCTCCGAGATACCATCATCACTGAAGTCGAAGAAGGGCAATTTAGTAAGCGATGCCCTGTTTTTGTTACACATTCTGATAGTGACAGCGAGTGGACCCCGGAGCAGGCTTCGCAGCTTCTAGTAGAGCTAGATCTTGTTGAAAAGAAGTTTGCTATTGCCTCGCCGGTAGAGTTCAACTCTGAGTGGAAGAGGAGTGTGGCGAAGACTTACGGCATAGTGCCGAAATGCCTACTGGACTGTTTCTTCGATGTTGATGGTGAGCCGTTGATTAAACGGCTTAAGGAGATGGCGGAGCTGAGTGTGCAAAAGAATGTCCCAATTTTGTTCCAGTAGCTTCATCGAAGTCAGTCCCTCTAAACGACTGCCGTTTGCTGCATTAAACGCCCGCAACTTGCGGACATTTGTTGTTCCAAACACAACAGGCTTAGACAGTACATCGCAACTTACTCAAGTGCAGATAAATGCTCAAAATGGAGCAGCGTTCCAGGCACGCGTAATTCGTCGTGGTCATGCCATCGGGAGTACCGAAGGTATAGCCCGTCCGTCCGTTATGCCAGTCGCATCAAGTTGCCGTTTTGACACGGCCTGACTTTTGTCCCTCGCCATCAGGCGCCATCCCGTGCATGCTTGCCGATAACGTTTCAAGCTATCGCAGGATGATCGACATGCGCCACCTGATCCGCCCGGCCGTTGCCCTTGCACTGGCGTTGCCAAGTGCGCTCGTCATCGCGCAAACATCTCCCGCCGTGGGTGACCGTGGCGTCGCCATCGCGGATGCGCCGGTGCCGCGTCCGGCCGGCACGCCTTGCGTTGTCCATCTGTATACGGATGTCGCATTCGACGATCACGGCAATGCCACTTCGCGTGCGGCGAAGCCGCGCACGTGGACGTACACGCCGTCTGCGCAATGTACCGGGCCGTGGTCGAAAGTGGTGTTGGAAGCCGATTTCTCGGTGACCGCCGGACGGCAGTACGACCGTACCGTCAGCCTATGGCTCAAGGGCGTGAACCTTTTCTACGGCACCACGCAGGAGCCGAGCGCGAAGGTCAGCCCGCATTGGCATGTCGAGCGCGATGTGACCGATTACGCGAGCTTGTTCCACGAGATCGGGCATGGCCAGACGATCCTCAACAACTGGATCGATGCCACGCGTGCCGGTGTGATCCGCGGCAGCGCGCAACTGGTGTTCTATCCTGTCGCCACGGGCAACAAGGCTGCGTCGCCTGCCGATCTCGCCATCGGTCTGGTCGGCGACAGCGATGGGCATCCGGTGGATGTGCAGAACGGTGATGAAATGCTTTCGCGCACGGTCACGCTGCCGCGCAATGTCGAGCGCGTGGCACTGGATGTGATCGCGCAAAGCCAGGCGGTGGATGAGCAGTGGTACATGTGCATCGACGACGCCGACGTGGCGCCCACGCGCGAATTCTCGCTGGGTCCGCCGAACGCGGGCGATCCGCTGGAACAATGCCCTGGCGGCAATTTCCGCGAGGTGGCCGTGAGCATCGATGGCCAGCCAGCGGGCCGCGCACCAGTTTATCCATGGACCTACACCGGTGGCGTGGACCCGAATCTGTGGCGCCCCACGACGGACATCCAGACGCTCAACTTCACGCCGTACCGTGTGGACCTGACGCCCTTTGCCGCGCTGCTGGACGATGGCAAGCCTCACATGGTAGCGGTGCGTGTATTGGGCGCGCACGACTTCTTCAGCCTCGCTGCCAACCTGCTGGCGTGGCGTGACCACGGGCGCGACGTGCTCACCGGCAAGCTCACGCAAAACACGCTTGCTTCACAGCGGGGTGGCGAACAACCGCACGTACAACGTCACTTCCAAAACGGTGCCGCCGGCACCTTGCGTGGCGAGGTGGATACCCTGCAAAACGGTCACTACGTGATAACCGGTGAACTGCAAACCTCGCACGGCAAGGTCGTCACCCGCGTTGAGCAACATGCGGATTTTGCCAATCGCCAAAGCTTCGATCATCCGTCGAAAGACATCTACGATCAGCACATTGCCATGCACACGCAAGTGATCGATGCGGTGAGCGCCACCACCGACACCGGCACCGGCACCGTGCAGCAGACGCATCGCGTCGTCTACCCGTTGTTGATCGACATCCGCAAAACGATTCACGCGAAGGGTGATTTCACTGCCGACATCACCCTGCAGCAGGGTTATTTGAGCAAGCGCCAGCGCACGCAGAACGGCCACGCGAACTTCTGGTCCACGCTGGATAACCATCTTGTCGACCACAGCAATACCGACTTCAATGCCGGCGGCACAGGCATCACCGGTTCGCGCGGACAACACGGGCAGCAGTCATACCACTTCAGCGATTCGCTGGGCAGTTGCTACGACCGCCGTGTGCAGACACGCGACCAGGCTGTTGTTGCGGTCGAGTCCGGCCAAGGCTGCCCGAACCACGCCAATCATTTGGACGGCCGTTCACAACTTTGAAGGGCACGCCACGAGCATTCAAAGTGCACAAAACTAAAACCGACGTGGCGGTGCGCCTCGTCGGTGGGCAACTGCAGAGTCCGCATCGGTAAACTGTTTGCAAGCCGTAAGCTGGAGCTGGTCTCCATGATAGGTCGGCTTGTCGTCTAGAGAGAAGCGCACATCGGGTTTGAAAGGGTGCGCCGCCCCGCATGCAGTCACGGATTGGAACGAGTGGACAACCAAGCACCCGGATTCAATTTTCTCTAGAACAGGTGTCGCTACTTGCCTCGAACCACCATAGGTGTGCCATCGGGGCCGACCATCTTCAATTCGAAGCCGTCCGCAGTCAGGCGATAATCGATATGGACGGTGAGGGGCAAAACTTCCGCAATGGTCTGGGGGTATTTGCCATGGAAGGCGGCGTAATCGTGGATGGCTTTCGATACCAACTGCAGCGAAGCTTTTTGTCCGGCGTCGATTTCTTCAGGAGAAGGTCTGGCGGGCCAAGGAGCCAATGTCCCATGAAGGTGCAGTACGAGCGCTGCCAGGCAGAGGACAAAGAGTGTTGGCAGTACCCATTTGCGACGCTGCTCATGGGACGGCGGCGGTGGTGGCTCTGCGGGAGGCGGTGCGGGGGCCTTGCGGCTGTCGCGCACCATGCGGTTCCATTCATCCTGGATCGGGTCAGTCATGGCTTTATAGTCAATGCAGGCTTCGCGCCATCCCATAGCGCCGAGGGGCCGCCACTATTGGGCGGGTTGTAATCCACGACTTGCGACACGCTCACTTGAGCGTTTGAGCTCAACGGCAGTCCTCCATAGCTGTAGTCCGTGCAGCCAGTCGTGGGGTCGATCATTTGGGTGACCTGGAAATTGGCGTATTGCGTGACGACCTGGAAGATCACCGCAGTGTTGGTTTGTCCGGTCAACGGACCGCCACTGGCGCTCCCGATGCAGATGTGGGCGGAAGCCGTCCACGTATTGCCATTCATCGTGCCGTTGCCGGTGATGCTGGAGTTTCCCGTCCCTGGTGCCGTGGGATTCGGGCTTGTGCCAGTCGTCTGTCCATTTCCGCCAGAGCTGTTGCCAGCAGATTCGCCGCCCGGGCTTGCTGTTTCGTTGGATGCATTGGAGCCGGACCCTGCCGAAGCGTTTGTCGACGGGCTGCTGCCGGAGCCTCCGTTGTTCGCTACTTCGCCAGCCGCGGAATTGCCCACCGCGCCTATATCGATGGGATAAATCAGCTGGGCGCTGGGCGCATCGGCAGACGATTGAATCCATACTTTGTCGCCATCCCCCTGTGGCAGGACGGCTCGAATCACGCGCAGTCTTAGTACGGCGGCAGCATTGTTGCCCGTGGCTACGAGAGCATAGGTATCCGTATTGGGATACGAGGCAAATGTGCCCGCCGGGGCGCGGATCAGCTGGAACACCATCCCATCCGGGCCATTGAATTCGCGTGTATCCAATGAACCTTTCAAGGCCGGAGGCACGGCGCCCGGCGTGCTGTCCAACTCCAGGTTTGTTTCTGCATCCGCATAGGTTTTTACCGCGATGACGGTGCGGATATGACCGTAATCCACGAGCACCTGTGTGGCCTCGGCTTTCAATACGTAAAGCCGGTAGGCCGTGACCGCCAGGGACGCAAGGATTCCAATGATGGCAATCACCATCATCAGTTCGATCAGCGTAAATCCCAGCCATTGCCGCCGTCCTGGGAGAGTGTTTTGGGACCAGAGGGAGGGACGCAACATAGGAGGGTCCGATCCTGACGCGTGTGGGAAGTTTTAGACTGCCTTGCACGGCAGTCAAGAATGACACAGCACTTTGAGGCGATGGGGTCTTCTGTGCCATCTTGGCCTGGCAATGTGTGTGCGCCAAATCACATATGTCGGCCGGTTATAAGGCATGACATCCACTTCCCGCTATCGTCCTACTTGATGAAAGCGCGGATGCGACGCAGTATTTGCCGTAAATCTTGCCCCCCAATGATCCGTTAGGAGCATTGATGAACGAGCCAAGGAAAATAAGGGTTCTGCTGGCGGATGACGAGAAGCACGTGCGTCAGCTTCTGAAAGCTGTGCTCATTCCGTTTCATTGCGAGATTGTCGCCGAGGCGGAAAACGGTGCGCAGGCGGTGAGTTTATACAAAGAACTCCGCCCGGATGCGGTGCTGCTCGATATCAACATGCCGGTCAAGGACGGCAGGGCGGCATTGCGCGAGATCATCGCATTCCATCCTGACGCCGTGGTCGTCATGCTGACGTCGATGTCGGATTTCGAAACGATTCGAGGCAGTCTCGACGAGGGTGCGACCCATTACATTAGAAAGGACACCCCTCCGGCGGAGATGCGAGAGCTGCTTTCCGACGTATGGAAAGAGCACTTCCAGGGGGCATCTTATGAGTGACAAGCCAACAAGAGACGAGACCAACGACGACCGGTTTGAACTACGCCGGATGTTGCTTGAAATCGAGGCCGAGGCGAAGGAAAAGCCGCAAGGGACTCTTAAGCAATCGGATATCCTGGAACTCATCAAGGACAAAAAGAAGCGTGGCCCCCGTGGCTAGGTCCAGCTTCCTCCAGAGCCTTGCGGAGCACGGCTTGGTGCTTGAGTCAGAGGTCGATGAGTTGCCGCAGCGATATGGCAGCAAAGACTTCGATATTGCCGTGGGTTTGTTCAATCAACTTCCCTTGCCGGAAGATCGAGAACTCCTAGGACATTTGTATGGCACAAGCCTGGGTAAGGCTTATGTGCCGTTAGCGAAGACCTTGTTTCAGCCCGAGGCACTTGAGAAGCTCGTTTGCGACATGGCCCTCAAGCTTCAATGCATTCCTATTTACTATCTTGGCAATGTGTTGACCTGCGCCACGTCACATCCGGAGGATGACGCGTCGATGACGGCGCTTTCCAGGCTGGTGGGCGGCCCCATAAGTCCGGTATTTGCTTTTCCCCAGGAGATCGCCAGTTGGGCGGAAATCCAATACAGGAATGCCAGCGAGCTTGAGCAGATCGGTGGCGCATTATCGGATCAGGTACGGCGCCCGGATCAGATCACGCCGGAGCAGCTCAGGCAGTTTGCTTCTTCGGCTGGCGTGGTCGATCTGGTACGCGGGTTGTTGCTTTACTGTGTGAAGCACAATGCCAGTGACATTCATATCCAGCCCACAGCCAAATCCTTGGCGGTCCGGTTTCGAATTGACGGTCAACTGCAAACACTCCTGACGCTCAATAATGCGTTGAAGGAGCCGGTTCTTATTCGTTTGAAAGTGATAGCCAGCCTCAATGTTGTCGAAAAGCGCCAGCCGCAGGATGGCCGTGTCTCACTGGAGTTGCAGGACAAGAGTTACGATTTCAGACTGTCCACGGTACCGACGGCGTTTGGCGAGAAAGCCGTGCTGCGTGCCATCGGCTCCTCGGACCAAGTCGTGAAATCGCTGGACGAACTGGGTCTCTCCCAACGCAACCGAAAACTATTGGGTGAGTTGATCAAGGTTTCCCATGGTGTGTTGTATGTCACCGGCCCTACCGGGTCGGGAAAAACAACGACGCTTTATTCGGCTTTGTCGAGCTTGAATACGCCGGACATCAACATCGTCACGGTCGAAGATCCGGTTGAGCTGCGTATCGACGGGCTTTCTCAGATACAGGTGAATCCTGCGGTCGAGTTGAATTTTGCCAAGGCGCTGCGCGCTATTTTGCGGCAGGATCCGGAAGTGGTGCTGGTCGGAGAAATCCGCGATCTGGAAACGGCTCGTATCGCTTCCCAGGCGGCGCTGACGGGACACTTGGTGATGACTACATTGCATACCAATAACTCGTTCCAGGCGATCACCCGGCTGATAGATATAGGTCTGGATCCCTATCTGGTCGCGCCGTCAGTCGTTGGTGTCGTGGCGCAGCGGCTGGTGCGACGCATCTGTAAGCACTGCAAGGAAAAGTATGTCCCTTCTGCGGAAGTGCTCAACGCTTTGTTTAAGGATTGGAGCGGCGAGGAAGTGCACTTTTATCGCGGAAAGGGCTGTGATGCCTGTGGCCAGTCCGGATATGCCGGCCGGATCGCGATTCACGAGATATTCGTTGTGACGGATCCCATCCGCGACATGATCATCAAACACGCCTCGCTTATGGAGATAGAACGGGAAGCCATGCGGTATGGGTTTACGTCCATGCGATACGACGGCGTCTTGAAGGTACTGCAGGGCCTGACCACGCTAGAGGAAGTGGATCGTACGACAGCGATTGTCAAACGTCAGAGTTGATCGTGACCGGCTGGCAAGCTGCTCCAGCCCAGCAAGGTTGTTTTTCTCGCTGCCCATGACGGTGTGAAGGGCCATTCCGCTTTTGCTGGAGGAAGAAGGCGCGAATACTATCGTTAACTCAACGTCGAATTGTCGGTCTTATGCATGGGCAGTCGAGCCCAGAAATAGGCGCCTTGTCCCAACGAACTGTCGCAGCCGACATGTCCGCCATGCAATTCGATAATGGCTTTCACGATGGATAGCCCAAGACCGGTGGAGGATTCTCCGCCGGTTGGCCGTGCGCTGAGTTTCTTGAACTTGCCAAACAGTTTGGATTTGTCGTCTTCCGTCAAGCCGGGTCCTTGATCACGCACCCCGAATTCTATCCACTTGCCGTTCTCCGTACTGACCAGCGACACCGTCACGGTCTTGCCGGCGGGAGAGTACTTGATGGCATTGCTGATGTAATTGTCGAAAGCTTCGCGCAAACGCGTCTTGTCACCAAGAAAACGAATGTCCGGCGCGATGCTGGCGCTTAGCTCGATGTCCTTTCTCGCTGCAGAGGGCATGGCGAACTGCACGAGGTCGGCTGCCAGTGTACTCAGGTCAATATCGTTCTCGGTGATTGTCAGCCCTTGCTGCTCCAGGCCTTCATTGGCAAGGATGCCCTTGACCACTTCAAACATATGGCTGGATGCTTCATGGATGCTCTTGAGGAATTCAATGTCCTGTTCGGATGCATCGGGTTCGGCCATCTTCATCTCAAGCATGATTTGTGCGAGACCGGCGATGGATGACAAGGGGTTCTTGAGGTCGTGGCTGGCAATCGCAAGCAATTCGCCTTTGGCCCTATAGGCTGCTTCGGCGGCTTCCTTTTTGGTTTTCAGCTCCTCCTGTGCCTTGCGTTCCGAGATATCCACAATGGAAGCGAGAACCATGAGATCGTCTTTCGCCTGGATGGGATTGAGCCCAACCTCAATCGGCACTTCGGAACCATCTTTACGCAGACCGACCAGATCTCGCCCTGATCCCATATATCGCGTTTGTGGTTGCGCAAAAAAGCTGTCACGAAGGCTTCCATGGTGCGGCCGAAAGCGTTCTGGAATCAGCGTTTCCACCTGCGCACCCATTAGCTCTTTTTCCGTATGACCGAAAAGGATCGTCGCTTGCTGGTTGGCGAGCACGATGTAGCCTTTGCGATCGACGAGCAGCATCGCATTAGGTGCCGAGTGGACCACTTGACGGAATCTGTCCTCGCTTCGCTTGCGCTCGGTGATATCCACGATAGTCGCAAGCACCCAGATGCCATCAACGAGAACCAGTGGATTCAATCCGATTTCGATCGGAAATTCAGAGCCATCCTTGCGCCGCGCATAGAGTTCTCTTCCGGCGCCCATGGCTCGCAAGGCCGGGGCTTCGCAGTAGCTGGTGCGTAGGGCAGGGTGACCCGCTCGATATCGCTCGGGAATCAGCATTTCGACGCGCTGGCCAATCAACTCCGAGTCTCGGTAGCCAAAGAGCGTTTCGCACTGGCGATTGACGTATGCAATGCGGCCGTCGTTGTTGGCGAGGATGACGGCACTGGGTGACGATTCCACCATTAAATGGAATGTAATATCAGTGAGCTTGGCGACGGGAATGTCCATGACCCACTCCATGAAAATTCGTAGGAAGTGTTGTTAATCGACGCAACGAGGGTGGCCTTCCCCATCATTTGGGCAACGTAGACCACTAAGTTCAAGAGCACTGGGCACTTTAGTCACAGTGACGCTGGGATAGTGATGATGACGGCGACTATATAGGGTAATGGAAAGAACAGATATCGCTATCAACGATGCAATGGCCTGGATTCATGGCCTTTTGTTTCTTCACTACATATCGGTGCTAATGATTGAACTGTATTTTTTCAATTTCTTGCCGGAAATATTAGATTTAAAAGGTATATCGACATCCTAAAAGGTCAGGTAAGCAGGAGCGAGATCGGGTGTAACCATCGCCTGTATGTTCAGACGGCCTTGAAACGGCACACTAAGCGACCGCGACCATGCGCCTCGATCGGCCCTTATTCACCGCAGCTGGAGCGCATCAAATAATACTGCCCAGCGCCTTGGCAACCAGGCGCTGGTCGGTCGTATCGGCCTGGCTGACCATGGCGTAGTTGTACAGATGGTCCGAACCGTATTGCGTCATCAGGTCGCCGTCCGTGCGTTGGCCGCGTGGCAATACATGGCGAAGGGGGCTGGGGCGTCGCACGTAAAAGCTGATGGCGCGGCCTTGCGCATCTTCATACAGAACCATCACGGCTACCCCTTGCTCGGTGGCGAACAGGCGCCCGCCGACCGGGCGATATCCGGCGTGGCCCAGATCGGGTAAGCGTACGGCGTGATCAAAGTGATGGTTGAGCCATTGCTCCAGGGCGTTATCGTTTTGGGAAACGACGTCCAGTGGTGTGTTCCGGTCCAGCGCGACAAGACGATAGGCCGTCAAGGCATCGGCCATCGGAGGCATGGCCTGTGCGACCTGCCAGCCGTGTATCTGCCACCCGCCGAATCCACCCACAACCAGGGAAAACACGACCGAGGCGGCTACCGACCATCGCGCGCGCAAGCGTCGGCGTCGCTGCGCGCGAATGCGTGCCGGATCGAGGGCCGGGTTATCGGGCAGCTTTGGCCATGTTCCAAACGCTGCACGCAATTGTTGCGCGTCGCGCTGCCAGGCCTGCACGTTCGCGGCCTGCTCCGGGTGCTGCGCTAGGTAGAACTCCACGGCCTGTCGGCGTGATTCATCGAGCTGACCGTCAATGTACGCATGGATTTCGTATTCGCTGGGTGTGGTGTTCATTTGAGTAGCCGCAATAGGGGAGCCTTGGTGGATTCGCCGTCGCTGAGGCGGCGCAGGGCCTGCCGAGCCCGCGATAGACGTGACATGACGGTGCCTATCGGCACATCGAGGATCTGTGCCACGTCCTGATAACTGAGTCCTTCCACCGAGATCCAAAGCAAGAGGTTGCGTTGCTCGATCGGTAGAAGCTCCAGGGATTGCAGCGTGGACTGTGCGATGACTTCACGCTCTACCGAGGGCTGTTCGCTTTGAGTATGCCGGTGAAAGTGTTCCAGCAATGAGGCATAGCGTTGCGCCCGTCGCCGTGTATCGAGGAATTGACGGTAGAGAATGGTGAATAGCCATGGACGCAGCGCCTCGTCTTCTCGCCGGCTGGACCAGCGCGATAGCGCACGCTCAAGCGCGGACTGCACCAGATCGTCGGCACTGGCACTTTCGCGGGTCAGCCACAGTGCAAAGCGCCGCAGTCGGGGCAGCCATTCGCGAAGCTGGTCGTCGATGTCGTGATCGGGCATACCCGTGGAGCCTCTGAAGCGGACGCCCCGTAAGACGCCGCCCGAGCCTCCATATTCCATCGATGAGTGATGGAATAAAACCCCGGGCGGTTCGTCTATCCAGGCAATGTCCTCTTACGACTCGTTGGTTTGGAGATGCTTATGAACCACCCATCGCAGCCCATGTTGCCGGCAAACCGCTTTGCCGGCTGGGCTTTTATCATCCTCGCCGTGGCAATTATGGCCGGCGCCTTCGGCTATGTGGGCGGTTGGCTGGCGCCATCGCGCCTGACTCCCAACCGTATTGTCGACCAGTTCCAGAAGAACGCCGGCGTGTTTCCCGGCTACCGTCGCAATCATGCAAAAGGCGTCTGCATCAGCGGCTACTTCCAGAGCAACGGGGAAGCGGCAGCGTATTCCGTGGCCCAGGTCTTTGCGCAAGGCCAGCGCACACCGGTGGTAGGGCGCTTTGCCATCCCTGGCAGCAATCCCTATGCACCAGACAGCAGCGTGCCCATCCGCAGCATGGCGCTACGTTTCGCATTGGCAAACGGCCAGCAATGGCGTACTGGCATGAACAGCATGCCGGTGTTTCCCGTCTCGACCCCGCAGGCCTTTTACGATCAGTTGAAGGCGCAGCAACCGGATCCAGCCACCGGCAAACCGGACCGGAAAAAGTTGGCGGCCTTTTTTGCGGCTCATCCGGAGACCGCGGCTTTCCGTGCGTGGGCGAAAACGGCCAAGCCCTCGGCCAGTTTTGCCACCGACAATTATTGGAGTCTCGACGCTTTTGTTTTTGTGGGCCCCGACGGCAAGCATCATCCGGTGCGCTGGCGCATGGTGCCGGACGCCGTGGAGGCAACCGCAAGCGCGATGCCTGCTGGTGATGCGAATTACCTGGCCGCCGATCTCCAGCAGCGTCTGTCCCAAGGGCCATTACGCTGGACATTGCAGGTAACCCTTGCCAATCCAGGGGATCCTACCAACGACGCCACCAAGGCATGGCCGGCAGACCGTCGCACGATCGACGCTGGCACACTCGTCGTGCAAAGCACGGAGCCACAGGAAAGCGGCCCGTGTCGCGATATCAATTACGACCCGCTGGTGCTGCCTAACGGCATCGCCGCTTCCGATGATCCTCTGCTGCCGGCCCGCTCGGCGGCCTATGCCAGTTCGTATCTGCGTCGTACCAGTGAGGAAGCCCACTTACCCGGCACCGTGCAGACATCCACCAAGCCGCAAGCGGAGAGCAAGTCATGAGGAAGCCCACCGATACGTTTTGTTTTTCCGCGCGCGCCTTGCATTGGCTGATGGCAGCATTGATCGTGGCCATGTTATTCATCGGTGTCGGCATGGTGGCTTCCGTCTCGGAGCGTCATGCATGGTTGGTGCGTATCCACAAACCGCTTGGCATAGCCATCCTGGTGCTGGTGATCGTGCGTTTGGTCGTACGTCTGCGTAACCCGCCGCCACCGCTGCCGTCCGACTTGCCTTGGCCGCAGAAGCTGGCTGCCCATGCTTCGCATTGGTTGCTTTACCTATTGATGATTGCCATGCCGCTGGTGGGTTGGGCGATGCTTTCGGCTGGCGGTTACCCGGTGATGCTGAGCGACTCACTGCGCCTCCCGCCGATCTTCCCGGTCAGCCCAATAGCCTTTGCAGTGCTTCGGCACTTGCATGCCTGGCTGGCGATGCTGTTGTTCATCACATTTCTGATGCACATGGCCGCGGCGATGTATCACGGACTCATCCGACGCGATGGTGTGCTTGCGAGCATGCTTGGGCGATAGGTGTGCACGGAACGCCGCCGTTATCGCAAAGGCCGCCGCCGAGGTGTGACTGAATCTGCCTCGGCTGATTTGTTGTCAACGGCTTTAAGGGATTAAGTCGCCATGCGAATCAGCCAATGGTAGCTCGGCGGCGTCTACGAAGGGCTGGCCGCCCCACGTGCAGGGATGAGGCGATCGATGCGGAAACCAGGGTGTCATGGCACGTCAATCTCTCATGGACGATCGCAAAAAAAGTGGGTGAGCGCGCATAATTGCCTTCATCAGAACGCTCCAGAAAATCAGGTCGGTAAAAAGGGGAAACAGGTGCGATCCATTCATTTCATATCGGGCTTGCCTCGGTCCGGTTCTACGCTGCTGGCGGCGCTGTTACGGCAAAACCCTCGGTTCCACGCGAATATGAGCGGCCCGCTTTCCGGCATGGTCAACGCCATGCTGAGCGAGATGAGCGGTCGCAACGAGTTTTCGATGTTCATTACTCATGCGCAGCGCCAGCGAGTGTTGCGCGGTCTTTTCGAAAATTACTACGGCGAGGAATTTGCGGCTGATGTGGTCTTCGACACGAACCGGGCGTGGTGTGCCAGGTTACCGACGCTATGCGAGCTTTTTCCGGAAGTGAGAGTGATTGCATGCGTGCGTCATGTCTCGTGGATCATCGACAGCCTGGAACGGGCGATTCGAAGCAATGCATTGCAACCTTCCTCCATTTTCAACTTTCAGGCGGGGGGCACTGTTTATAGCCGGGCCGAAGGTGTTGCCAATGGAGAGGGCCTGGTGGGCTATGCGTATAACGCGTTGAAGGAAGCGTTCTATGGCGAACATGCGCAGCATCTGATGGTGCTGCAGTACGAAACGCTGGTGCGCGATCCCGCGAAGGCGATGACGGCGGTGTACGAGTTCATCGGGGAGCCTGCCTTTGAGCACGATTTCGATCATGTGCATTTCGATGCCGAAGCATTCGACGTGCGAACAGGCACGCCGGGCTTGCACGCGGTTCGCAAACGGGTAGCCGCGCAGGAGCGGGCGAGTGTGTTGCCACCGGATATTTTCCGGCGCTTCGAAAACGATGCGTTCTGGCTGAACACGCAAGCGAATGTCCGTGGGGTGAAAGTGGTTTGAATCACGCCACTGCATGATGCGGCGATTATGGCAGCCGTTTTCAGGAAAAAGTTATTGATGCAGTGTGTGATATCCATCGCGAAATGGATCTCGATGCACTAACGGTGCAGCTTGAGCAATGCAGCTCACACCGAAAGTCGGCGCCTTGTCTCAGCGACAGACTTTGGAAGGTTTCAGCGAAACGCTGTCCGACACCCATCCTAATGCATCGAGTTTTCCGGTGAATGGTGCGCGCAGCCGTTACACGACGTGCCTGGTGAATTGCTATTGGTTACTGCGAACGCGGGGTCGTCTCGCAACGCGCGCTAGTACTTGAAGGTTGCCGACATATAGAACGTACGCGGCATCGATAAGGTCTGCTGCCAGGGCTGCGTGATGGCGTATGCATTCTCGGAGTACGCCTTGTTGAAGGCATTCACGACACTGGCCGACAGGTCGAGCGAAGGGGTGAGGGCATAGCTCACACTGGCGTTGTAGACGATGTTCCCGCCCTGGCCGTAATACCTGTCGCGCGTGGTGGTTTCGTCGAGATACATCGGTCCGATGTAGAACATTTGTCCGTAGAGGGTCAGCTTGTCCAAAGGCCTCCATGTCGCATCCAGCGAGCCCATTTTTTTCGGTACACCTACAAGCTGGACACCGAGCGGCGTGGTGATGGCGACGGCTTCGCTCGTCAGATAGGTATTGGTATAGGTGAAATTGGCGCCTAGCGTCAGCGAACGGGATACGTTCCAGCTTCCATTCAATTCGACGCCGTGTGATTTACCGTTCTGATCGTTGGTGTAGTAGTTAGCGGAACCACCGCAATTGGTCAAATTGGGTTTGGTGGCCGATGAACTGCACAGATCCAGGACTTGCTGAGGTGCACCGACCGGCGTGTTGATCCGGTAGGTGGCAATCATGTTTTTGATGTTGTAGGAGAAGTAGGTTGCGCCGAGCGAAACATCGTTGTTTCGGTAATCGCTGCCTACTTCCCAGCCGGTCATGTTTTCCGGCCCCAGGTTCGGATTGGCGACGGTGGTCGGGCCTACGCCATAGCTGCGCGTGATGTTGTTGAAGCCCGGTGCGCGGAACGCTTTGTAGGCCGCGCCGCGGAAGGACCAATCGTCATTGACGTCGTAATGAAGCCCCAAGCCCGGATCGAATGCACTCTTGCTGCTGGTAGGAATAGCGCCGCCAGTCACCACGCCAGAGGAGGCCTTGGTCAAGCTGTTGATCTGATCGGTGTTCTGCCAGTAGTCATAGCGACCGCTCACCGTGATCTGCAATGCGCTGATCGGCGAGATCTTGGCTTGAACGAATAAACCGCCGAACGATTGCTGGCCTTGACCGTATCCCTTTGCATTCAGTACTTGCGGGTCGGACGGTTTGCTTGGCGTGGCGTAGAACCATTCCGAATCGGTCGCCGACAAATGCCGATAGTTGAAGCCGGCCTGGAAGCTATTGAAGAAGCTGTTGAAGAACTTGGAGTAGGTGAGCGAAGTGCCTTGCTCGTGATAATCCAGGTCTCCGTACTGGGTGTAATACTCCACCACATTATTCGAGACGATTTCCTTTTTCGAATTGCTGTTCAAGCAACCGCCGGCAAGCTGGTAGTAGCAGGTAGCGCCGTTGTACTTGGTGAAGTCCACTTCTTGTGCCCAGGCACGCCAGGACAGGCTGCCGTCCCTGCCGAAGTCGTTGTCCAGACCCAGGGCAATATCCGGATTGTTCTGCAGGTTCTGGCCGTGGCTATAGCCAATGTGTTGATCTTGCTGGTGATCGCCTACGCGCAGGAAACCGCTCAGTTCGTCGGTCAGATGAAAGAAGGCGGACAGTTCGACATTCGTATCGCGCGCTGAATTGGCCTTCAGATTGGGATACTTCCATAGATATTGGGACGGCGTTTCGATGTAACCATTGGTGCGGTATTGATTGATGGCCAGATTCAGTTCCAGCGCATCCGATACTTTGAAGTTCTGGCTCCACGCGATATTAGCGGTGCCTTCGCTGCCGCCGCCGACGGTGATGACACCGGAGTTGCCGGTGGGCCGCTTAGTGATGATGTTGACCATGCCGGCCACGGCCATGCTGCCCCACAGGCTGGACGTGCCGCCGCGGATCACCTCGATATGATCGATGTTGGCAAGCGGGATCTTGTAGAACTGCGTGGTGAGGTAGAACGGATCCATGACTGGGATGCCGTCGAGCAGCACCAGCACCTTGGCATTGCCCAGGCCGCGCATCTTGGTCTGTTGCCCGGTCGGGTCTGAAATCGCCGCAGGCACACCGGTAAAATTGAAACCGGGGATGGTGCGTAGCAACTGGTCGAGCGTCTGCGCCGGTGATTTCTTGATGTCCTCCTGCGAGATGATGGTGGTGTGCAGCGGCATGTCTTCGACGGACGTCTGATTGAGGCTTGCCGACACGGTTACGGCATTAAGCGTGGTGGGTGTGGTGGAAGCTGGCGACGGCGTGGCGCCCTCTTCGGCAAAGCCGTAGCCGGAATAGCCCGCTGCATAGAACGCCAAACCCCAGCATATTGCGCTGATGGAATGCTTGAGCGTTGTTTCTTTCATGATGTTTCCTAAATGGATTTTTCGATGCGCGGTGACGCGCAGGATGAATAGGGGTGATGGCGTTGCCGGCGCGTGGCGAGCATCGTTTTATGGCGTCGCCAGACCGAGGAAATGCCGTGTTGCCGGCAAGCGGCGAAGCACTACGCGCTCGATCAGCAAAACAGCGATCATGGATGCGCCCAGCAATGGCAGGAAAATTCCCAGGCCCACTAGCATGGCGATGAAGACACGCGGATGCCGCGCATTACCATGCGGGATGGGTGCACCGAGCGTGCCGGTCGGGCGTCGACGCCACCACAGGGTTGCGGCGCTGACGCATGCCACTAATAGCCCGAGTGCCGTGAATGCGCTCAACACCTGGTTGAGCGGTGGAAACAGCACGCCCTCATGGATGGCGACGCCGTAGCCGATCGCGCGGTCCAGCCATGGACGCTGCGCAAAGTTCACGCGTCGAACGACTTTGCCACTGCGAGCGTCGAGCGTCAGGTCCGCGCGCAGCGGGCGATCGTCGGCATCGGATCGGGCCGTCCATTGCGCATGCTTAAGCGACGGCGGGGCGATCAGCACGGGTGCTGTGAGGTGCTGGGCTTGCACGGCGGGTAACACGCGGTCCAGGGCGGCGAGATCGATATGCGTATTGGGCGATGTGCTGGCCATGCCGTGGTGCATCGCATGCTCATCCGGCGCCGTGTCGGCAGCGAGATTGGCGGCGCGTTCGTCGGCACTGCCAATGGTCCAATCTTGTACGACATGGGCGTGCGCCCACTGCTGGCGTGCATCGCGCAGCAATCCGCCCCACGATTTCGCCCATGGCAAGCCGGAGAGCAATAAAAACAGCGCCAACACCGATACCCACACTGCGGTGACGGCATGCAGATCCCGCCAGAACACACGGCCGCGCTGCCCCAGTCGCGGGTACAACACGCCACCCAGGCGACGCCCGCGCGGCCACCACAGGTAGAGCCCGGTCAGCAACAGGAAGATCGTCCAGGAAGCGGTCAGTTCCACCACCATGGAACCCTTATTGCCCATCAGCAGTTCGCCATGCAGATAGAAGATCACTCGCATGAAGCGATCGTTGTCGCGCACGATGTGCAGGATGCGAAGCGTGGAAGGATCAATATACACGCGCACCAGATCGCCGCCATGTCCAAGCAACACTTGCGCTGCAGAGGTGGGTGAGGCGGGAAGCTGATAGGCGTTGAGCACCGTTCCCGGCACCGCCGCCAAGGCAGCGGCGACCTGGGCGGAGGCTGGCTGGCGTGCTGCTTGCGCGACGTGTGTGTAGCGCTGTTCAAGCAGTGGTTCGATTTGCGGTTTGAATAAATAGATCAGCCCGGTACAGGCCAGCCACATCACGAAGGGAAGGCAAAACACGCCCGCATAGAAATGCCATCGCCACAACAGGCGATAAACACCGGGCGAGCGTTCGCCAAGAGGCAGCGTCTTGGCTTGATGTGAAGCGCTGTTCATAGACCTCGGCCGCCTTTGGCTTGCGGTGGACGAGGCGCCGCGTCTTTCATCGAAGCGATAAAAGAAGGGCGCAGCAAAAACGCCAGCGCGGAGGGCGCGTGACGAGAGCGAAGCGATGACATGGTGTCGTGTCCTGCGAACGTTGAAGTACAGCGACGTGAAATACGCCACACACCCACGCCGAGAGACGGGCGGGTGTACGAACGTGTTTTCGGTTCGGCGAGGGGATTAGACGACGGGTGGTCCGCGGGACCGTTGCTCAAGCAGGATGGGAAGGGGGGCGTCGTGCCAGAAATCACGAATCGCCAGTGGTGCGGGCAGCAGCGGTGGCACCGTCAGCACCAAACCGGTTGTGAGGGCCGGCGTGTGGCACATCAGCGTGCAGTAGCTGCAGGGATCGAGCGGTTGAGGGGCGTGCGGCGACTTGCCGTCGTGATGCATGCCCATGGCGCCGTGCATCGCACAGTCCATGGGCATCATGGCACCCGAGGCCATCAGCGTGCGGGAGATCGTCGGCACGCACAGGATCAGGCCCATGGCGAAAAAGGCCAACCATGTCACAACACCGCGATGGGCACGTTTGTGAAGCAAAGTGTCCCCGACGAACCTCAAGTCTTAGCCTAGAAATGATGCCACGCCCTACAGAGGTTATCCACGCCCGCGGATGTGGTGAAGTGCCGCCTGTTGGCTGCTTTCCGTGGGATGGGCTCGGCGTGGAACGCCGCAGGTGGGTAGGAGCATGTTGCGCGCTATTCCAGCGAGAACGGTGGCCGACCGGCTGCGGTTTTTCCATGCGCTCGCGCGAGGCGGCGTAAACATCTAAAACACAGAATTAAGCCATGGTGACGGGTTTGAGGGGGCGGTGCTGCCGGGGCGTCTTCGACCAGCAATGCTGTCATGGCCTGCAAAATGGGTAGCTGGGACCCAGATCTTCGACGAATAGAAACTGTCCGGCTTGCACCAGCCGGCAAAGCCGCCTTGCCTGCCGTGACGAAGGCTTAGAGCAAGCCAGTGCGAGTCGATGATGGTGACGCGCACGTCGAGGACTTTGTCGATATGGCGTTGGTAAATGTCGGGACACACGGCGATGGACGTGGCGGGTAGGTCACGTCGCGTATCGAGCAACGAGCAAGGTCACGCTCACTGCGTGTTGTTGGTTTGCTTGTCTTGTCATGGGTGCGAGGTTCTTGCCGACTGGGGGACCCATCGCCCCTATGCTCGTTTGCGCGATGTAACCCATGGCATGCCGAGGGCTGCCGTGTAGAAGTGCGCCTTCGTAATGAAGGTTGACCGGCGCGTTGCCGTGCGTGTGCGTATTTTCATAGCGATCTTCACGCATCAATCACAACATACTCTTCACAGTTCGCCCGTGGTGATTAGCCAGGGGTAACGGGGGGAAAACATCGACACTTGCGATGGGCCGGGGGCGATACGCTCCTGGCTGGCAGGATCGCTTGTCGCTGTTGGTTTTTATTATCGGGACATGGCGATCATGCTGCCGCGTGTGATGGGCGGCACCTCGCGTGGCGATCTCTTTTCCTCCAAGTGGTTAATCCATTCCTTTATTAAAGGAACGCTTTTGTGTGTGCGCTGTTCTTGCGCGAGGCATGGTTGAGCATGGCATCGCGAATAGATGCGTCCTCGTACACAGGCAATCGTCCAGCAATGATATGTGGCTGTCGACGTTGCAGATTTATATCAATCAACCCGCTTATGGGTTTTAGTGCCGTTGCCAGATGGAGAGAGGCATGACCACGTTAGCCCTCAATGTATCCGTAGTCACCACGCCACCGCTGACGGTCGCTCAGTTCTACTCACCGGCGTCCACTCCTGGCAACGTCGGTCTTTGTCTCTCGGGTGGTGGCACACGTGCCTGCAATGCCGGCATGGGCCAGCTTCGTGCACTCGCGGCCCTACAAGCCAACGGCGCAAGCCTGCTTTCGCAGATCAGAGCGCTCTCGACGGTATCGGGCGGATCGTGGCTCGGCGTGCCGTATCAATACATGCCCGATAGCGGACCGGTGGATGCCGCCTACCTGGGTACTTACAATGCCAATCAAGGCGCCTTGACTGAGGCTGAGCTGGCTGACTTGCCGGATGGCAATGCAGGCAACCCGATGACCTCCGATATGTTCTCGCTGGAAGGTATCGCCGGCACTGCACTATTACTTTATGAGTTGTTCCTGAGGCTCGATCCCGCCAACCCGCTGCCGGCAAATATGCTGTGGCAGACGGTGATGGCCTTGAACATCCTCGATTCCTACGAGTTGTTTGATATGAATGTCCAAGGCGGCCAGCCGAAAGACATGTTCTCGGCGACGGCAGCGTCGCTGAAAACCATTGTGAGTGCCAATAGTGGATTGGCATTGGAAACGGCCTATTTATTCGCCGATCAGGTCGACAAGTCACGCACGCAGCGGCCTCTCCATATTTGCAATATGGGCATGTTTGTCAACGCCGGTCTTCATTTTCAGTTGCTGGCGCCCGTGCAAGCCAATGGATTGATGACGGGCATTGTCGGCGCGCCGGATGCCACCGATGCCAACAATGCTCCGGTAGGCGGCGGCGGTGTGCAATCGTTCGCTTACAACTCGAGCTTCACATCGCGAACCGGCAACACTGCAACGGTGACACAGACCCGTCAATGGTCGCTCACGGACATCATGGGTACGAGCAGCGCGGCGTTTGCCGAAAAGCTCAAGAATCAGATTAAGCAGTGGGAGTCCGATCCAGGAGCATTCCGTCGATGGCTGGAAGAAGAGATGGATGCGATTATGAATTGGATCGAGCGCCATCTGCCTTTTGCATTGCAGGTCTCTGCGCAGACGCTTGCTGCAAGCGGTGCGTTGAGCGTGGAGTCAGCAGCGGAATTCCACTTCCCGGACTTTGAAGACCTGGTGCCCGCGTATCCTTCATGGTCGGTCGCCAAAAGCAGCAGCAACGCTAATCCAAATAACTTCGCTGATGGAGGCAGCCTTGAAAATACCGGCCTCGCCAGCCTGCTTGCTTACAGCGACATCGAGAGCGTGATTGTCTGCGTCAACTCGGAAACGGCCATGGTGCAAGGAAGTGCCGGCATCTCGAACGGCCAAGGTGGTTGGATCAGCGGCACCACGGTGGTGGTCGATGACGCGATCCCGCCGCTGTTCGGTTATCAGCCTTACGATAAGGTTCTCGGCTACGTACCGTACACAGCGGGCGTTCTCATGTCGGAGAACATGCTTTTTGCCCACAACCAGGTGTTTGCTGCGAGCGAATTCGCCGGATTTCTATCCGCCTTGTGGAACGCGGCAGGTGGCGCGGCACCTGCCGCACAGCCTGCCATCCTCTCGCAGAGCCTGACTGTGCAAGCCAATGGGTGGTTCGGTGTCTCCGCAGGTAGCCAGCCGATAACCATCGTTTGGGTCTATCTCAATTATGCGAGTGATTGGGGGGCGTTGTTCAACACCAATCCTCAGGTGCAGCAAATCATCACGAACGAGATATCCGCCAATAATTTCCCGCATTACGACACCTTCTCGACCCAACTGTCGGCGACGCAAATTAATCTGTTGGCACACTTTACGTCGTGGTCGCTGGTGACTGTTGATCAAGATAGTGGCGTGTTTTCCAATTTGTTTAAGGCGTAGCTTTGTGTGATGCGTTGGCGGCTTTCGGCCTTGCGCTGCATGGCGGGTAATGCCCGCCTGCGATGGCCGGCAGACGGCATCACGCACAACATCAGCTAGCCCTGTTTTGGCATAGGTGTTCATTCGCAGCGTATTGCGTTGGTGTCGATGATTGAGGCGCCGCGACGTGGGGTGATCAGGATCATTGGCGCAAGCAATGCGCTGCCGTGATGTTGCGTGGTTTGGTCATCGTCTGCTTGGAGCACATGGTCCAGACGGCGATTCATTACCTGCTGTGCCGCATCGATGACTCAAAGAGCCTTCGCGTCATCCGCGCGCAGGATAGCTTCATGGATGGCCTGTGCCCGGCGTCGATGTTATGCGTGAGGGTCGGGTTACGTACGATGCAGGTCGCTCGCGCGGACTAAAAAACAAAGTTGCCCGGAGCCGGTGAGGAAAGGAGTGATCGATCTTACCGCGCCTGATGGGCATCGGTTTCTTTGCAACGTCTTTGATGCGGCGCGCGCGGTCTGCTTGCCGAACGCTCTTTCGAATGCGATTGTAAAATCTTGCATTGAAGTGGTGGAGCGGAGGAGGATCGAACTCCCGACCTTCGCATTGCGAACGCGACGCTCTCCCAGCTGAGCTACCGCCCCACACAAGCGCTATATGCTAGCAGTGGAGTGGGGAGGGAGCCAAGCCCTCTCAGGCAGGCAGCAGGCTGCTGAGGCGGTCGTGGAGAATGTCACGGCGCCAGCCTTCCAATGCATCTGGCCAGCGTGCGGTGACTACGTATTCCTCCAGTACGCGGCGGGAGCAGAGTAGGCCGGGAGGAAGGTCCAGTTCGGTGGCAAGCGTGTCCACATAAAGTTTCATGGCGGCTAAAGCTTGCTTGGCGTTGCCCTGAGGAAGGGGTGGAATAGGGGCGGTGCTGGCGATTTCTTCGTCAGTGACGGGGACTTGAAGCAGTTCGAATAGTTCGGTGCGCTGTGCTGAACGCAGGGCGCGCTGGCCGCTGGCGCGTTGCTCAAGGTCGGCGAGGGTACGGGGTGGGTGTTGGGCGAAGCCGAGGGCAAGGGCATCTTCCAGTAGCCAGGGACGTGGTTTGTCCTGCAGCCGGGCAGTGGCATCGCGCCACAGCAAGATGCGGCGCAGAAAGGCCTGTTGCTCGCGCGGCCATTCGGCAGCACTGCGGTAGGCGACTTGCGGTTGGGGGTCGCCTTCGCGCGGACAGCTTTTGCGTTTGAGGCGTTCGCAGTCTTCGGCGTGCCAGGCAATGCGTCCGCGTTGTGCCAGTCGTTCGGTAAGGTGCTGATGAATGGTTTCGAGATACACCACATCCAGGGTGGCGTAGTCGCGTTGCGATTCGGTAAGGGGGCGTTGCAGCCAGTCGGAGCGCGTTTCACCCTTATCCAGCTCCACGCCTGTGAATGCGTGCACGAGCGCCCGGTAGCTCATTCCAAGGCCCATGCCGACAAAGGCGGCGGCAATCTGCGTGTCGAACAACACGCGCGGCCCTTCTGGCAGCCACGGCGAAAGCATTTCCAGATCTTCGCTGGCGCTATGGATGAGTGTGACGACGTTTGCGCTCTCCAAGGGTCGCAATGTTTCGGCCATCTCGAATGCCAGCGGGTCGACCAGCGCGTAACGCCCATGCCAGCTAAGTTGCAGCAACGCCGGCTGGGGGTAGAAGGTGTTGCGACGCATGAATTCCGTATCGAGGCCGAGCAGCGCGCCAGAGCTCAGCCCATCCAGCCATTGTTCAAGTTCGCTGCGTTGTTCGATCCAGTCGGCCTTGGGCGGCGATACAGGCAGGGGCATGAGTTTTCCTTGACGTGACGGAAATTCGCGATCTGCGATTGCCCCGCCATCGGCGGTGCCATATGGTAAGCGGCGAACGATAGCAGGCCTGCCCCCGGAACGCCCATCATGCCAAGCAAGGAAACGGTACAACGCCAACGTGCATTCGGTGGGGCACTCGGTGTTTTGGTGTTGGCGTTCGGTTTGACTTATCACTTTTTTCCGCAACTCTTTCATGTGAGCCCTGAGGAGATCGCCAACCCACCCAGCTCGCCGGTGGTGGGGCGCACGATGTCTTCCTATCCAGCGCGAGCAAGCAGCGCGATACCTTCCGCGCAAGAAGAACTCAACGCTGGACCGCCGCTCACTCTGGCGCCGACCGAGGTGATTGCGGCGCGCTTGAACCGTAAGAGCCTGCCTCTGCCCGAGCAGGCCAGCGCGGATCCGCCGGAGGTGAGGAGTCTGTTGGAACGGGCCAAGAAAGCATATCTGGCTGGGCGTATTGCCGGTGACAAGGGCAGTGCAGAGGCACTGTACGAACAGGCGCTCAAGATAAAGCCGGATAGCCGTGCAGCGATGCAAGGCATGGAGCAGGTGCGTACGCATTTGATCGCGGCGATCACGCAGGATATCGCCATTGGCGATTCCGAATCGGCCAGCAACCTGCTGGATCAATTCAAAACCGTGCCTGATAGTGCGAATGACGTGCCGCCACTCGAAGCCGGGCTGAAGACGCTATTGCAGGTGCGGCCGATGTTGGCGCAGGCTGCGACCTTGCTGCAGCAGGGCAACGCGGATCAGCCGCCGAACGAGAACGCCCTGGAAGTTTACCGCGCAGTGCAGAAGCTTGATCCGCAGAATGCGGTAGCTGCGCAGGGTATTCTGCAAGTACAGCGTGTTGTGCTGGATCGCGCTTTGGCGGCGGTGGCGCAAAACGACTTTGCCGGCGCGGAGAGCGCCTTGAAGTATGCGCAATCTATCCAGCCCGATTCACCACAATGGCAAGATGTGCGCAGTCAGGTCGATAGCATTCGCCAGCAACGGGCGGCAGGCGTGTTGGCGCAGGCCCGCTCCGCACTGGATGCCGGCAATATCGTATTGGCCAAGCAGTTGGCGGGACAGGCACAGTCGATCAGTCCGCAGGTAACGGGGCTGGATGAGTTCGAAGAGCGCCTGACCAATGCGCGCCTTTACGCGAGCTACAAGCCTGGACAGGTATTCACCGACCGGTATGTGGATATGACCGGGCATTCACCCACGATGCTGGTCATACCTACCGGCACCTTCATGATGGGGGCACCGGATGGTGAGCCGGGGCATACGGATGCCGAAATGCCACAGCACCAAGTGACCATCACCAAGGGCTTTGCATTGTCGCAGTCCGATGTCACGGTGGGGCAGTTCCGCGAGTTTGTGCGAGCGAGTGGCTACGAACCGGACTCCGTCACGATGGGCGGCGCCAGCGTCTATGACGAACGCACTGGCGTGATGCGCGATGTATCCGATGCCACTTGGCAAGATGATTACGCTGGCCATGCTGCCGCGGATAATCTGCCGGTGGTAAACGTGTCATGGAATGATGCCCATGCTTACGTGCAATGGCTGAGCCAGCGCACCGGCAAGAAATACCGTTTACCGAGCGAGGCCGAGTTCGAATATGCATTGCGCGCTGGCAGCACCACGCGCTATTGGTGGGGTAGCGGTTCGCCAAAGAGCAAGGTCGAAAATCTCACCGGTTCACTGGATCGTTCTCCCAGCGGTCGCCGCTGGACACACGCGTTCCAAGGGTATGGCGACGGTTATTGGGGGCCGGCGCCAGTGATGAGTTTTGCGCCGAACGCCTTCGGCCTGTACGACATGGACGGCAATGTGTCGGAATGGATGGCCGACTGTTGGCATGACAATTACATTCGCGCGCCGGTGGATGGTAGTGCGTGGATCAATCCCGGTTGTTCATCACGCGTGGTACGTGGCGGTTCATGGGGCAGTTCGCCCGAGCAGGCCAACTCTGCTTATCGTCAAGGCGCAGACGCGAGCATCCGCAGCGGCCGTGTCGGCTTCCGCATCGTGAGGGAGCTATAGGTCAGCGCCTGTGCATGGCGCGAGTAAGCGACAAGTAAGGAAAGCGAGATCGGCAAGCCGGTTCTTGCCAGCCATGCTTGATGCGCAGCTTTACGGCGTAACAGTGGAGTAGGCTCAAAAGTTCGCATAGCACCAAGAGCGTGATTTTTGATGGATTTGGATATTTAGGTAGCGGCGTAGGGTGTCCTATCGAGGCTTGCGCTTCCTTGCTATTCCTTACGCTTTTTCTTCAGCAAGGGCTGATGGCACTGCGCGCTTGCCTCCCCGATGACAGTCTCGTGATGTCTTCACGTCGCTTTGATGCCAGATTTCATAAGAGCGTAGTTGTAGAGAATTGGTGAAAATTCTTTGGATAAGTTGAGGCCTGGGCAGGGGATGGCATGAATGTTTCTAATGGAGAAAAGAACTTATCGGTGGCAATTAGGGGAGGAAGTCATAGAAAAATAAGGATAGTGATTGCTGATGATCATGAAATTGTACGTATCGGCTTGCGTGCCATTCTGGCGCGCAGCGGGGACGGATACGAAGTGGTTGGCGAGGCGGCTGACGGGAAGGAGCTGATGGATGTTTTGGCAGCCCACCCGTGTGACATTCTAATCGTTGATTTCCTTATGCCTGACAGCAAGGCATCTGATGGTATTCACCTGCTTCATGAGCTGCGGAAGCGTTATGCCGAACTACCTATCGTTGTGCTGACTATGCTTCGCAACGCGGCGATTTTCAGGGCCGCTTATTTGGAGGGTGTAAAGGCTGTCGTCGAAAAAGGATCCATGGCCGGCGAACTGCTTGAGGCTCTTCGTGTTGTAAGAGCGGGTGAGGTATATATGAATGAGCACGTACGTGAACAGCTCGTCCCCGGCGAGAAATCCATCGAAGGGCGTGATGGCGAACTACGTTTATCGTCCCGGGAAGCCGAGGTCATCCGCATGCTCGTACAAGGTCTTTCCATTTCAGAGATCGCTCATCGCATGCATCGAAGCATCAAGACGATTAGCGGACAAAAGCATAGCGCCATGTCCAAGCTTGGCATCAAGAATGATCGTCAGCTCTTTGAATATGCGCGCGCGCAGGGGCTGTGGTGACTCCTCTCTGCTCGCAGCAACGCTAGCGACCAAACTGTGTTGAGCCCGTTCCAGTGTGGACGGGCTTATAGACTTTGCGAGCTAGCATCTTTGCCGATCGCCTTTCACCCAAAACAAGCACCATGGGTAGGGCGCACGGGCCGCCGCTCTGGGCAATCCAGGTAAGCGGGGGGTATCGGGACTTTTTCGCTGTTGCCCTCTTTGGGCCTCGCATCTCAATTAAAACATGTGTCGTCAAGCCCATGGTTGAAAGGTTGAGATAAATCTCATCCTCATGGGCCGAATCGCTGTGTAAGGATTCCCCCATGCTCGTGTTTGCTGACTGTCGGCCTGATAGACGCTGTTGTTGGCTGTGATGTTTCAGCAAGTGCACGCGCAGGTCCAGATGCGGCCTCACATCTCATTTTACCCTCTCGATAAAACGTTTCATGGAGCGAAGGAGGAGGGCTCTATACATGAATGAAGATTCGCGATACGACCGGCCCCGAATCATTTTGGTGGACGATCACCCTATCAGTCGTTATGGCCTGTGCGCGGCGATACGTGTCCACAGCATGGGCGTTGTTGTCGCCGAGGCTAGCTCAGTCAATGAGCTTTTTGATGCATTGGAAAAAAAGCCATGCGATGTGGTCATCGCCGATTTTGTAATGCCGAACAGCTACGGTGCGGATGGCTTGGTCATGGTTCGCCGCCTTGTGCACGATTACCCGGAGATCGGGGTTGTAGTCATTACTTCACTACGCAACAGGGGGCTCTTGAAAGAGACGCTCTATCAAGGGGCGAAAGGATGGGTCGATAAAGGGAGCGACCATATCAAGCTTGCCTTGGCTGTTCGGGAAGCAAGCGTGGGGCGCATCTATGTGGCCGATGCAGGGCCTGTAGGTGGGGTGAGCAGGGATGTCTATTCGGGCAAAAAAAAGCGCTTGACGAAGATCGAAGCGTCGATAATACATCTCACGGTATATGAATCGATGAAGCTTGGGCCGATTTCCAGGCTGCTGCGCTGTAGCTACAAGTCAGCTAGTCGATATAAGAGGTCAGCTCTGTTGAAGCTTTCCCTGAATAATGAGCAAGAGCTTTACGAATATTGTCGATGGGTCGATATGCGAGTGCCTATAGCATAGGCAAAGACAGGGTCTTTGATGCGGCCAGTCTTATGTTCTTGCGGGTGGCGTCACGTCTTGCGTGATGTTCCATGGCGGTCGAGAAAAAGGAGGGGTCTTCCGTTTCTTTGCGCTGTATTGCCATTCCACTTTTCGTGATCGGGATTTAGCAGGAAGCTTTCTGTTAAATGCAAATAGTTGGTGATGGATATCCGCTTATATCTATGGCAATCAATCCATATGGAGCGAGACCTGGCAAAAAGCAAGTCAGGTTGCGAGCATCTTGGGTAAGCATTGCATTCATGCATTTTTGAAACAAATTGACGAGTGCTTCGTCGGTCTTTTGAGACTTTTCTGTTTTTTCGTCGGTAGCTGTCCACTTGTTATGTGTCGCGACTTATTCTCTTGAAGATGCCGATAGATGGCTTTTTTAATGCTCTATCGTGGATGTGTATAAAGCGTCGTGACAATGTGAAAACCATTTTCACATCGTGGACAACTTGATCGCAGAGGCGGAAAAGAGGTCGCATGTTAGGACAAGCATCCAGGAATAAGCTGCGAGCATTGGTTATTGACGGAAGGCCGGAAGAAATACGTGCAATAACGGCTTTGATCCAAGGTAGCCATTGGCAGCCGGAATTGGCGACAAGTGGGAAACGGGGCATACAACTAGCCCTTGCTTCAAGGTTTGACATTATTCTTTTGGAAGCGCGTCTTCCGGATATGGATGGCTTTGCCGTGTGTCGTCTACTCAAGGAGTCGACGGCGACGAGCAGTGTTCCTGTCATCTTTCTGACCCGAGCGGCCAGCATTCACGATCGTCTGGAAGGGCTGACCTGTGGAGGGGTCGATTATCTGATAAAGCCCTGCGCACCGGAGGAGGTGTTGGCGCGTATGCGCATCCACTGGAAGTTGGTACCTAGGCATTCAGAAGATGAGGTCGATTGCCCGACGCGATTACCCTATGAGCAGATGATTTTGCAGGCAGCTGTGCACTACATAAGAGAGAACCTTGCCATGCAGTCTTCTTTGGAGGCGATTGCGCGGCATGTGGGCGTATACGAGAAGAAATTGTCTGCCATTTTTCGGCGCTACCTGGGTGTGACTGTATTCACGTGGATCCGCGAGGAGCGGCTTCGAAGGAGCATGGAGCTCCTGGTCGAAACACCGCTTGCGATACAGGATATTGCCGAGGAAGTTGGTTTTTGTAGCGCATGCAATTTCACCACCGCATTCCGTTTACGGACAGGGCAAACGCCCAATCAGTTCCGGAAAGAATCTTTGAGTGGAAAGCCTTCCATGCCTAAAGAGCATGGACCAAGCGAGAGCGGACTTTGGGCGACTTGGCCTGAGGGCTTCTCTGTAAATCATGGAAGCTAATGAGGCGGCGCTCATTTGACCGCCATGCACGCCGTACGAGGTTAATCCTTTGCCACTCCGATTGGATGCATTCGGAAACACGTGCATGGATGGATGTCGTGCCGTCTTTTTTTTGTAATTGTGCTGCCAAAGAAAAAAATCTTTCGCTTGAGCAAAGGTCCGTGGTGGCTTATTGGGCGATAGTAAAACTTTCAAACACATCGAATTGATGTGGATTACGGCGCAACTGCATCTTAAGCGGCAGCAGGAGGGGGAATGCCAATACTCGAATGGTGTGCGTCGCAATGGAGGCGCACGGCAATAGGTAGTCCGCCATCGGGCAGACAATTCGATCCGGGGATGCCTGTTACGCTCGCCATGAATCTCGATCACGGCAAGCACTTTCAAGAGGGTGAAGTCGTTAAGTTTTATCTGCAGGGTATCCATCACGCCAATGTGCATGGCGGCCTTCTACCCATTGGCCAGCCGGCGCGCGAATGCGTATTGAATCATCATGGGGATGGTGCAGTAGCCGTCCGGGTGGGAGCGTCCGATACCAGCGCAACCTTGGATGTTTTCATGTGCGGCAACGGTGTCAATCCGCAGAGCACTACTTGGCGTGCGGTCAGCGACATAAGCGGCTTTGACACGGGCGAAATGATTTATTCCATCACTCCCATGATGTTCCCCACTAGTCCGCTCGTGCCACTCGGCAAGGCACATGCAGCGGGTGACGGATGTGCCGAAAAGCCAGATCCTGCAAAAAACAATTTCTTCGAAATCTCCTATCAATTGTCAGATGCCTCCGGTTTTCCCATTTTTGGAAGAAGGTGGGCAAGATTCGGTCTAATGGATGCGTTGCACCGCAATCGGACGTTGGCAACAGAGCGAGTAGCCGTCTGGGATGGCGTTGGTGCGCTAGCAAACGGGATGCCCGTGGATGAGGACGGCTGGTTGGTGACGGAAAGCGACGACACGGGCAGGTACACCTTTTATGTGACAGCAGGGAGCAGTTTCGTGTCGCCTGTGGTCGTGGAATTGGGTGGTCACGCTGTATCCTTAGGCTCGCTGGTATTTGTCGATTTGTGTCATGGCGATGCTTCCATGGCACCGCCACTTGTATTGGGTGCACTGGACGGTGTGTATCGATTACAGGCTTGCGCGTCGACCCTGCCGGTAAAGATTTTGAGGGGAAGAGATGATGCAATCCTTCCTGGCGATACTCTTATGCTGTTCAATCTCTCGCTAGGAAATCGCCTTATAGCGGAGAAGCGCATATGTGACGTGGACCATGATCTTGGTCCCGTAGGTACGCCCACTTTCAGTGTGCCGGTAAACAACTTTTGCGTTGATGGAGGGCGAGGCGGGATAAATCGCCTGGCATATGTGGTTGTCAGACCTTCGAAATCGGCGTCGCTTACTTCTCTATTTAAAGAAGTGATTGTTCTGGCATAAATGTTCACGGCATATGCTTGTGCATGGCGAACACAGGGATGGATCACTTGCGTTGCTCAGCGAGGCTACGACAGGTGGCACAAGGAAGTGCATAACGCTTTCGCGGGACGGAGGACCTCAAGGCAGACATACCCAGAGCTCGCTCGGTAGTAGTCCTGATCGCCTTGTCCGCACGGGGCGCAGACAGTGCGCTGTGACGTGCACATTCGTTATCTAAATCCTCGCGAGGGATGACTAGATATCCGTTTCTTCCGCATGCTCCGCATGCATTACGTCCATCTCCATGCACTCTGGGCATTCTCTCGTGTATCAGCGGTGCGTATTCATGAAGATGCCACGCTGGCAGCGCCAGCGCACTAAGCCCATGTCATGCCACGACCATACAACGCGCTCGCAGTTGTCGCAGACGCCCCGCGGATCTCTTAGCGTTTCGGTAGCTTCCCATTTTTGAGGGCGCCCCAAGTTGAGCCAATGGCTCATGTGTGGCTGAAAGTTACCTGTGGCGCGACCGGCCACCCTTTGCCGGCTTGCTCAAACGAGAGGATGCATGCTTGGAGCCCAGGCTTTTAGCGGCTTCAGAGGCGCTGTGCGGAAGGCGCCATTCGGAAGCCGTGTTGTGATAGATAGCGCTTAGCGCGGCGCTCGCTAAAAACTCGGATCTATTTTCACTTCGTGCGGCGACAAAGCAATCGATTTGCTTTAGCACCCGCTTGGGAATTGAAATGTTTATGCGCTCGATCTTGTCATCAAACTCTGACAGATCAACGTCCACGATTGCCCACTGCCAGTCCTTGAAGTCCGCATTCTCGCTGTGATCGGCAAGAGTCTTCGCCGTGGGAATAGGTTGTCCATCATCCAAAGCCGTATTGATCCATACGGCAATGGCCTCTTTGGCGTTCTCGTATGCCTCATCTAATGTATCGCCCGCAGCGAAGCACCCCGGAAGATCGGGAACGGCTACGCCCCAGGCGGTCTCATTCGTACCTGCCTCGATGGCGATTGGATATTTCATGGTTTCGTGCCTTATTGGCTAAGCATGTGTGATTGTCTGTTGCTTTGTGAGACTAGGCTCTTATAGGCCGGCTTGCTTCTTTAGGGCATGTACGAGACCTTTTCCTAGGGAGCCTCTGAACAAATCGAAATGGACAGCCAAACATCTTTCGCCGCACTGAATCCGGGAAATCGAATGCGCTCTTGTGGGACAAGCTTCCCGAAGGTG
>NZ_JBZEGI010000026.1:0-17101 GCF_058216415.1 Dyella sp. SYSU CM1112
CTTGAATGGCAGCGTGACGCTTACCGCCGGCAACCTCGTGCACATCACCGGCAGCGACGTGATGAGCCAGACCGGCACCGCCATTGTCGGTAAAGACGTCACCATCGATGCGGCGGTGGGTACCCACGAAACCACGCAGACCTATAAACAACAAACCGCAGGCATCAACATCGGCCTCACCGGTGGCGTCGCCAGTGTGGCCCAGGCCGCTTACGGTGCGGCGAATCGCGCAAACGAAACCCAGGATGATCGCCTCAAGGCACTCTATGCCGCGCAAGGCGCCCAGGCGCTGTTCTCGCCCGGTGCAGGGCAAGGCATGGGGTTGGCGCCCGGGCAAACCGGCGTCGACGCTATCAAGCATGCCGCTAACGGGAACGCCGCCGACGGCGTGTCCCTGCGCGTTGGCATCGGTGCCTCCAGCGCCAGCAGCACCACGAAGACGTATGACGAACAAACCTTCGGTAGTCGTATCGGCAGCGCCGGCAATGTCACCATCGCCGCCACCGGCGGTGATTTGAACGTCATCGGCAGCCAAGTCAACGGCCACGATGTCGCGCTCGCCGCCGCCAACAACCTCAACTTGATGAGCCAGGAAGAAATCCACACGCTGCAAAACACCAACAAGAACAGCAGCGGCGAAGTCGGGTTCAGTGTTGGCGCGCAAACCGGCTTCTACGCTACGGCGTCCGTCGGCAAGGGCAGCGCCCACGGCAACGGCACCACGCACGCGATCAGCAGCGTCAATGCCGATGGCACGCTCACCCTGATCAGTGGCAACGACACCACCATCCAGGGTGCGCAACTCACCGGCAACCAAGTGCTTGCGGCCATCGGCAACAACCTCACCATCCGCAGCGAGCAGGACACCGACGATTACGCCAGCAAGCAACAGCAACTCGGCGGCACGTTCGTTTACGGCTCGGGTGGCAGCCTCAACTACAACCAAAGCAAGGTCGACAGCCACTATCAAAGTGTCACGAAGGTCAGTGGCATCCAGGCGGGCAGCGGCGGCTTCGACATCACCGTCGGCGGCAACACACATCTGGCCGGTGGCGTGATCGCCAGCGCTGCCGAGGCCAGCAAGAACCGGCTCGATACCGGCAGCCTCACGTACGAGCATCTCAAGAACGAAGCCGACTACAGCGCCAGCAGCATCGGTATCGGTGGCGGCTACAGCAGTGCGGGAGGCGGGATCGGCGGCAGTGGCTTCGGCGGCATGGTGAGCCCAGGCATCTCCCAAAACGGCCACAGCAGCAGCGAAACCAAAGCGGGCATCGCCGAGGGCACGATCATCGTGCGCGATGGCAACGCCGATCTCAGCGGACTGGATAGAAAACCAACGCTCGCCGACCAGACACTCGCGCCGATCTTCGATGCGCAGAAAGTACAGACACAAGCGGAACTGAGTCAGGTCGCCGGACAGGTGGGCATGACGGCGGTGGGTGATCTGGCAGGCAAAATGGGCTGGCCAGAGGGCAGCCCCGAGCGCACGGTCCTGCACGGCGTGGTGGGTGCTGGTATCGCAGCACTGGGTGGCGGCGACGCGATGCAGGGCATGCTGGGCGCCGCGGCCAATCAGTTGATGATCCAAAAAATGGCGGATTACTTGGAAAGCCAGGGCTATGAGCCTGGCACTCCCGCCTTTATCTCCATGTTACAACTCGCTAGCGTGGGTATCGGAGCTATAACTGGAGGAGAAACCGGGGCAGCAATTGCTTTAGATGGAACCATGTTCAATGCATGCCAACATGACGGAAGGTGTTTTACAACCGGGCAAGAAAAAAAACACTTAACCGATGGCGACTATGCGGCATATTACAAAGCTGCATGTGACGGTGGAGATGCATATGCATGCCAAGCTGGCGCCATTGCCGAGGGAAAAAATCTTCCTGCAACAATAACCACTGCGCGCCTTATTGATTACGCATCAGACAATGGTGTTTTTTTAGATAAAACAAAACTTGATGCTATTCGACTAGGCTTGGCAAGCGGATATGCGGACTACTTAGGCTATTCGCCCGATACGGCAAAAATTCCAAGCGCAATGAGTATTGCTGAAATACACTGGGGAGTTTTTGACCAATACAACATACCGCCTAGAGCATTTGGAGGAACCCCCTTAGGGACATGGACGCCTGGCGGAACTTGGTGGACTAAGGAATACCCGTTTTTTATAGGTGGTGGCACTGGCTGGTGCCCAAATTGCACCAAGTAGAGGGCGTAATGAGCTTAAAAAAATGGGTCTTCATAGAGACCATAGTTTTTACTGCAATCCCTGCCTTTTTGGCTTTATATGCATTTCCCGTTATCATTTTCGGAATTATAGAGGCCATTTTTCCAATAGATGCAGATAAGCGCAGCGCCATGCTCAGATTTGCTGGTCTTTTTCCATATCTTGGCGGGGTATTCGGCTTATTAATGGTATGGTCAATAGCTTTTTCTTTAGCGAGAAATAAGCCGTATCGCTTCGAATGGAAATTTTTCTTGGCTCTGGCAGGAGGTGGAGCGGCAACATGGGAAATTGTGCGAACCTCAAGCACATTAATGGTGCTATTGGCGTGCCTCCCAACTTGGTTTCTTGTGGCGCATCTTATTTACATCAGTTTTCAAAAGAAAAAGCTTCTTGATCCCGAGCAACCCCACGCAGACCTATAAACAACAAACCGCAGGCATCAACATCGGCCTCACCGGTGGCGTCGCCAGTGTGGCCCAGGCCGCTTACGGTGCAGCGAATCGCGCAAACGAAACCCAGGATGATCGCCTCAAGGCACTCTATGCCGCGCAAGGCGCCCAGGCGCTGTTCTCGCCCGGTGCAGGGCAAGGCATGGGGTTGGCGCCCGGGCAAACCGGCGTCGACGCTATCAAGCATGCCGCTAACGGGAACGCCGCTGACGGCGTGTCCCTGCGCGTTGGCATCGGTGCCTCCAGCGCCAGCAGCACCACTAAGACGCACGACGAACAAGCCTACGGCAGCCGCATCGGCAGCCAGGGAAATGTCACCATCGCTGCCACCGGCGGTGATTTGAACGTCATCGGCAGCCAGATCAACGGCCACGATGTCGCGCTCGCCGCCGCCAACCATCTCAACCTGCTGAGCCAGGCCGAACATCACAGCCTCGACAACCAGAACAAAAACGCCAGCGGTGGCGTGGGCGTGCAGATCGGCAGCGATGGCGTGGGTTTCTACGCGCAAGCCTCCGCCGGCAAGGGCAGCGCCCATGGCAACGGCACCACGCATGCGATCAGCACCGTCAACGCCGATGGCACGCTCACCCTGATCAGCGGCAACGACACCACCCTCCAGGGTGCGCAGCTCACCGGCAACCAAGTGCTTGCGGCCATCGGCAACAACCTCACCATCCGCAGTGAGCAGGACACTGACGATTACGCCAGCAAGCAACAGCAACTCGGCATGAAAGGAGTGATCGGCTACGGCGGCAGCGCCAGCGTGAGCTACAACCAGAGCAAGGTCGACAGCCATTACCAGAGCGTCACCGCGGTCAGCGGCATCGCCGCCGGCAGCGGCGGCTTCGACATCACCGTTGGCGGCAATACGCACCTGGCCGGTGGCGTGATCGCCAGCGCTGCCGAGGCCAGCAAGAACCGGCTCGATACCGGCAGCCTCACGTACGAGCATCTCAAGAACGAAGCCGACTACAGCGCCAGCAGCATCGGGCTCAATGCGGGTTACGGCAGCGGCAGCTTCAGTGCATCGCCGGCACTGGGCATGCCGCAAAGCGGACACAGCAGCAGCGAGACGAAAGCCGGCATGGCCCAAGGCACGATCATCGTGCGCGATGGCAACGCCGATCTCTCGGGCCTGGATCGCAACCCCACGCTCGACGACCAGACGCTCAAACCCATCTTCGATGCGCAGAAAGTGCAGGAGCAGATGGAGATGGGGCAGCTCATGGGGCAAGTGGGCATGCGCGCGGCGGGCGATCTCGCCGGCAAGATGGGCTGGCCCGAAGGCAGCCCCGAACGCACCCTCCTGCGTGGCCTGGTCGGCGTGGGCATGGCCGCCCTGGGCGGTGGCGACGTCACGCAAGCGGTACTGGGTGCCGGCGCCAATCAGCTGGTGATCCAGAAGATGGCGGAGTTTCTGGAAAGCCAGGGTTATGAAAAAGGCACGCCGGAATTTGCCACGATGCTGCAACTGGGCAGTGCCGCCATCGGTGCGGCGGTGGGCGAAGGCAGTGGCGCGGCAGCAGCGTTGGCGGGGACGCAGTACAACTACCTTACGCATCTGCAAATAGACGCCTTCAAGCAAGCACTGGAATCGTGCAAGGGCCAAAGTGACTGCCAGAGTGTGGTCGATAAATACACTGCATTATCAAGGCAGAACGACGAAGCATTACAGCAGACCTGCGTAGCTGCGCCGACCAGCGGCTCCTGTCAAGACGGCGTGCGCGAGGCATTGAACTACGCTAACACGCACGTTAGCAGTTACACGATGCCCGCATACGCTAATTTATTCGGGTTGGTAACAGACGATATCAATCAATCACGCGGCAATGTGCTGAATATAATCATGACTAATCAGTCAGCCTACGGCGCCGTCAACACGATTAATGCGCGCGCAGACTTCTTTGGTGCGATGTATCAGCAAACGGGTGCGCCGTGGTTTGGTGCAGCAGAGCAAACATCCACCAAGGATTTGATGGGCGCTGAATTCAGTGTCGGAAACTTCATTACTGCAGGTGGCTTGGGCGATTGGCGTAATCAGGCGGGTAATATGATCATGCAAAACGGCCAGAGCAGTTTTGCTAACGTCTATCAGAATTACCAAAGTCCATCTTTTGATATGAATGCATGGAGCTTGCAGCAACTCAATAACGAACAGATGCTATTGCAGCCGGTTTATGAGCAGCAAAAAAACCTTACACAAGGAATGATATGGCTGGGCGGAAATATAAATTATCACATCAATCCAATGAATATGGAGGAGAGAGTTCAATTTGGCTGCATAAGAATGGTTGATTTTGGTTATCAAGGAGGCTGTCAATGATGGCCGCATCTTTGCGCTTCAGGGCTGTAGCTTTGCTTTTAGGTCATTGCACGGCAACTATGCTTTTGGGTGATTTAGTGTTGTATTGCCGGAATATCATATTAGACATGTTGGTAAACACAAAAATAGGCGGGTACTATGCCTATGTAACGCCTGCCGTGCCGTTCGTGTTGCTTAGTTTTTTATTTGCATGCGCAATGAAAAAGATAATCGATATATTAGGTCTCAATAAGAAGTCAGTCTTAATTTTCGCAATATTATATGTCGTGATTATAATTGTTGTTTATTCATATACATACATGTACGACATTGGACATGCAGAAAGTAGATTTCCGCACTGGTTTTTGATTTTAGTTCCCCCTTTGATGCCGGCATATACGATTGCTTTTGCTGGGATTTTCTTCTTATTGGTAAGATGGCAGATGGCGCTCATCCTGCACTTGCTAACATTCTTGTTTGCATTTGGCATTCCGGGACTTGGAATTTTTGCGTTGATATTTTTTTTACCATTTAATGCGGCTTATTACGCTGTAATGATTGGGTGGAATAAGAGGGTCTTCCGCCAGAAGGTGTCGGGTTGACTTATTTTTCAGTCGCCGCCTTGAAGCGCCTGGGCGATGCCTTCTACGAAACCCAGCTCGTCCTCGACCAGATCACCGGCCTCACCGGCCGACGCTACCTCACCGGCGATACCGACAGCCTGAACCAATACAAAGCCCTGATGGATGCCGGCGTACAAACGCAGCAGCTTGAAGACAAGCTGGCTGCCTGCGGCAATGACAAAGCATGCCAGGACGATGCCCGGCAGTGGGCAAAGAACGCATCACTGAACAATGACATCGCCATGGCCGGCATATGTGGTGCCAATCCCAATGACACGCATTGCCTGCAAGCGATCAAAGATTCAACACGCTACAACCTAAATAGCGACATGCGTACGTTGATTGCCGACGATCAAATGCGCAGCACCAACGCCCTATTGCAGATGGCCTTCGACATACCTGGGGGGCAGCATTTCTTCGGCAACATCGACAGCCGCAAGGATTTCTTCAACATGTACGCCAATGCGATTTCCGCTAAGGGGGATGAGGTGGCATGGCCGAGAGCAGCGGCACAAGTATCTGCGGATTTGCAGAAGGCGTGGTGGCCTATACTCGATCAGGTAGGGGGAGTTCCTACTCAAGATTGGATCAATCAAACAGGCAATACCATTCTTGATTATCGGTGGAATGATCTTAAATCACTTTATGAATCATCGATTCCGCTAACTGGTAGTACAGCATTTAACTGGGACATCCAGACATTGCGGAAGGAACAAGGGCAAGTGCAGTGGCGGTATGACCAGCTAAATGGGCGAGCTGAGCTAGGAGTGAGCATTGGAGCTATAGCAGCCCCCCTCCTTTTTCATGGAGACTCCCCGGTATGGAACGTTACCGACCCGAATGCCCGCGTTGAAAAAGGGCAAGAAGTTATGCAGGGAATTAGGAATGACCCCAATAAATCATGGGAGAATTAATTATGCTTTTCAGAACCATACTTCCTTTGCTTTGGTCATTTCTCTGCAGCATCTTATTAATTTCCACAGCACTAATATCCATTAGCCATAAAATCCCAATGGCCCTGCTTTATTCAGTATTTCTAATAACATGCTTCACTCCAATATTTTTTATTGAAAGGAACATATCTAAAAATATAAACATAAAAATTAGATTATTGATTCTAAGCATATTATCCACAATTTCCGTTATCTTTATTTCTTTCATATGTTTTTTTGAAATAATATTTTATTTTCATAAACATTACAATTGGTATGATGAGGCGATGAATTACCTATATGTTTTTTTGTTAATATCTGGATCACTTGTGGCTCTTGTTATTTGGTTCTGGGTTTCCTCCATTTTTAACAAGATATCTGCATTTACAAAAATAGCAAAATTTGAGCTAATCGTACTGCTTATGGCAACTTATGCTGCCTGTCTCACTATGGATTATGTGACTTTCGTACTTGGTCATCCTCCTGGAATGAGCTCTTAACAAATGGAGGTGGGCCAGCTGGCCGTTCACGTGGGCGTGCGTGCGGCGGGCTATATCGCTAGCAAGATGGGCTGACCTAAAGGCAGCCTCCAACACACCCTCCCACATAGCTTCATCAGGGTGGGCGTGGCTACGCTGGATGGTGGCGACTCATTATAGGTAACGCCACGGGTGCCGCGTCCACGGAACTCTTTAACGCAATTTTTGAAAAAGCCAAGAAAAATAATTGAAGGCACATAAGGACAAGATATTGATTAAGAGAATTACTAGCGCATTGGTGGCGGGAATGATTTTTTCCCTGGCAGAGGTGGTGATCGCCATTGTCCTTGGATATTTCGTACTCCGACTTCATGGATTGAAGTACGACTTTTATATGGTATTAAGAGAGGGCATTCGGTTTGGTTTGTACTTGGGCGGAGTTATTAGCTTTCTTGCATTTGTAGGCAATTCTCGCCGCAACCACCCTTAGTTATACAAAATGAATATCGTTAAAATTTTAAACATAGTTACGCCCGAACAAGATAAGTCGCCTGTCCCACTCGATTCGGTACGGCCAGCGCCAACAGGTTCAATGGAGGTATTACCAATTATCAGGAGTAGCTGAGGCAGAGGTTAAAGCTAGAGCATTTTTGATACCAATATTTTCCCGTGGTGAGGCGCCAGTCCTGGGAGTTACCGACCCCAACGTGCGCATCGAGCACGGCCAACAGTGATGGAAAATGTAAGAAATGATTCTGAACATGATTGTAAAAATTGATTGTTATTAGTCCAATTTTGTCCGACAGCTACTCTTTCTTCTTCGCGGAGAAAGAGCGCATCACATTCATCACCCATTCAATTAACGAGTGAATTATGCTTAGTCGTTTTATTTCTATAATATGGGTCATCTTTTGTAGCCCACTTTTAATAGCATTAACCATAACAGCGCTTTACCACGGATCTGTTGCTATTTTTTATTCAGCTTTCATTTTTTTAAACTATGCTGTCTTTTCTAAATTAGAAAATACGAGAAGCAATTCTTTCATAATAATAATGACATTCTTATCAACGTTAGCAGTTTGTTTTATTTCAAGCGTACTTATTGCTCAATGGTCAAGTTTATTTTCTTTAAAAATATGGCCATTTAATGACCTTCCTCAATGGATGGGAATTTCATATTTTATGTCGGGATCACTTATCGCAATTACAATTTGGTTTTGGGTTATCGCCAAGAAACGAAATAATTTATATAAATGCATTGCCATGCTTGAAATGGCTTTAATGTTAATTATCACTTATGGTTATAGTTTATCTATGGATTATTTCAATCTTGTGCTTGGCCACCCACCTGAGATGAATTCATAGCATCCATGACGCGGTTAAGAAGCATGACCGTCGGCGCTGCTATAGGCGAAGGCAGTGGCGCGGCAGCGGCGTTGGCGGGGACGCAGTACAACTACCTTACGCATCTGCAAACGCAGCAGTTTGAAGACAAGCTGGCTGCCTGCGGCAATGATAAAGCATGCCAGGACGATGCCCGACAGTGGGCAAAGAACGCATCACTGAACAATGACATCGCCATGGCCGGCATATGTGGTGCCAATCCCAGTGACACGCATTGCCTGCAAGCGATCAAAGATTCAACACGCTACAACCTAAATAGCGACATGCGTACGCTGATTGCCGACGATCAAATGCGCAGCACCAACGCCCTATTGCAGATGGCCTTCGACATACCTGGGGGGCAGCATTTCTTCGGCAACATCGACAGCCGCAAGGATTTCTTCAACATGTACGCCAATGCGATGTACGACAAGGGAAGTGATGTGGCGTGGCCGAGAGCGGCGGCGCAGGTGTCGGCGGATTTGCAACTTACCTGGGATGTGCCAGGTAAGTTACCTGGAATAATCGACACTCAACAATGGATAAACCAGACTGGTAATGTCATTCTTGATTACCGTTGGAATGACCTGAAATTGCTTTACCAATTGCCCACCCCGTTAACCGGAAGTGTAGCATTTAACTGGGATAATAAAATATTGAGAAATGAGCAGCAGCAGGTGCAATCTCAGTATGGCTCATTACATGGGGCGGAAGCATTTTGGACAGAAAGCGGTGCGGCCATTATTCCATGGCTTTTTCACCCCGCGGACCCTCATGCGCCGGTATGGAATATCAAAGATCCCAACGAGCGTATACAGCAAGGCATGGATGTGATGGATAGTATCCGGAAAGATCAAAACGAAGTATGGGGGAACTGATCTATGCGCTATGCTGTTATTTATCCAATTTTATGGGTTGTATTTTGTATTCCATTATTATTTCTAATGATCATTTTTGGCCTTGGAAATCACATTTCTGTCGTTTTGATGTACACATTATTTTTGATCATATCCTTCGTAGTAATAAAAGCCATTGAGAAAAAAAGAGCTAAATGTTATTTTGAAAAAAAAGATGGGTGATTAATTTATGTGCTATCCTATCAATAGTGGCAACTTTTATTAATTTTATATGTATGTTATACGGAATAATATGGCATTTTTACCCAGAATTTGATATGAAAATTCCGGTGTGGATAGGTGTTTTTTATCCGGCCGCTGGGGCGCCTATAGCCCTTGTAATTTGGTTTTACGTTGTTTGCAAAGTTAATAAAGTAAATAATTGCATTATGCTTCTTTCTAAAATGGAGGCTTGGCTGGTTGGGGTATCTACGTATTTGCTGTCCTTAAGTATGGACTATTTCAATCTCGTAATCGGCCATCCTCCGGGATTGGGTTCATAACCATCCGCAGCGAACAAGACACCGACGATTACGCCAGCAAGCAACAGCAACTCGGCATGAAAGGGGTGATCGGCTACGGCGGCAGCGCCAGCGTGAGCTACAACCAGAGCAAGGTCGACAGCCATTACCAGAGCGTCACCGCGGTCAGCGGCATCGCCGCCGGCAGCGGCGGCTTCGACATCACCGTTGGCGGCAATACGCACCTGGCCGGTGGTGTGATCGCCAGCGCTGCCGAGGCGAGCAAGAACCGGCTCGATACCGGCAGCCTCACGTACGAGCATGTCAAGAACGAAGCCGACTACAGCGCCAGCAGCATCGGGCTCAATGCGGGTTACGGCAGCGGCAGCTTCAGTGCATCGCCGGCACTAGGCATGCCGCAAAGCGGACACAGCAGCAGCGAGACGAAAGCCGGCGTCGCCCAAGGCACGATCATCGTGCGCGATGGCAACGCCGATCTCTCGGGTCTGGATCGCAACCCCACGCTCGACGACCAGACGCTCAAACCCATCTTCGATGCGCAGAAGGTGCAGGAGCAGATGGAGATGGGACAGCTCATGGGGCAAGTGGGCATGCGCGCGGCGGGCGATATCGCCGGCAAGATGGGCTGGCCCGAGGGCAGTCCCGAACGCACCCTCCTGCATGGCCTGGTCGGCGTGGGCATGGCCGCAATGGGCGGTGGCGACGTCACGCAAGCGGTACTGGGTGCCGGCGCCAATCAGCTGGTGATCCAGAAGATGGCGGAGTTTCTGGAAAGCCAGGGTTATGAAAAAGGCACGCCGGAATTTGCCACGATGCTGCAACTGGGCAGTGCCGCCATCGGTGCGGCGGTGGGCGAAGGCAGTGGCGCAGCAGCAGCGTTGGCGGGGACGCAGTACAACTACCTCACGCATTTGCAGCAAGAACAGAAAGAAAAGGAATTAGCCAAGTGTGGCAGCGACGCCGCATGCAAGCAGCACGCAGAGGATCATTGGAACGACATCAGCGCTCAGCAAAGCGTGGCGATGTATGAATCCCTGACACCGGGCAGCTATTCGCCAAGCCTGTCACAGCAACTCGCTAACATGGACCCACATGCGCCGGAGTTCGACAAATTGTTGGCACAGGCCGTCGCTCAAGGTGGGCTGGCAGATTCTCAGTTATTCAAGCCATCAGAGGCGCTAAGCTGGCTCTATAGCACGGATGGGCTGCCATCCATGGGGGCAATGCCACCGGGAATGTCGCTGGAAGATCGCAACAAACTTGAGCAAGCTTTATTGGGACCAGTTTTTGATTTGCCTGGCAACATCGCGCAGGTTGCGGGTGCATCGCCCCAACAAGTTGCAGCGGCCAATGAGGTGGGTGCGTTAGAACTTAACGTGACTGGCTCGTTGCACCTTGAGCCGCTGATCGGACAGAGCGAAGGGGTGATTGCTTCGGAGCCGTGGACCACACCGGCTATCAATGCAGGTATCAACTGGGGAGAAGGCATCCAGAATCAAGGCATGCCTTGGGAGAACTATCTGGCTAATCAACTTCCGCCGGGTTCGCAGTTGCCGCCGAATTTCAAGACGTTTGATTTCTACGATCCAACCACACAAACAGCCATTAGCGCTAAGACGTTGGATACGATGGGCTCTTCTTACTTGGACAATTCGAAGAAAGTGTATGCAACCCTGGAAAAATACATCGATTCAGCGGCGAGTTTTAAGGGCTACGAGTTAAGCGGAAAAGAGCTAAATCCTTCAATGATTACCGCACGCGAGCTTCGGGTCGCAGTGCCTGCTCAAACAACGTCGCAGCAGTGGGAGCAAATAAACCAAGCAATCCAATATGGCGAAAGTCAAGGGGTCAAGGTTTTAGTGACATCGGTGCAATGACATGAATAGGCTACAAGACACTAGGTGGGCAAGCGTTTACTGGAATGAAAAATTCTTTTGCGTAATCACAAAATCCGGACGCGGATTGCTAGGTTTGGATCCTGAAGGAGCTCAACATTTACTTGCACTGGACGTGAGTGATGAAATGTTAGGGACAGCAGTGCTCGATTCTTTAGCACACAGTCGTCTTCTGACAATGGAAGAGTTTGCTACTTTCTTTGACCACGCCAATAGCAAAGCAAAATACGAAGCATGGATAGCCGACTTAGTAAAACGTTATGGTTATACGAGTCGTCGCGCACTTTTTAAAAACATGTTGTCTTGCGGAATTAGTCACTACGATGGCGTTATTACATTTTCTCCTTCTCGTCACGACCGTCTTGAGGGTTGGGAAGGTATAGACGAGCTTTCCAAAGTTGAAATCGCCGCCAATAGTCCCGCAGCCAAGATTGGCGCCGCTCTACGATTAGCGATGAACCGTTGTCGTTGATGAGCCTAATCTCAACCAGTCAAACCGAAGGGCATCACTTGCATGCCACAGCAAAATGCCAGCGGCGGCATCGGCATGCAGATTGACGGCGCCAGCGTGAGCTACAACCAGAGCAAGGTCGACAGCCATTACCAGAGCGTCACCGCGGTCAGCGGCATCGCCGCCGGCAGCGGCGGCTTCGACATCACCGTTGGCGGCAATACGCACCTGGCCGGTGGCGTGATCGCCAGCGCTGCCGAGGCGAGCAAGAACCGGCTCGATACCGGCAGCCTCACGTATGAGCATCTCAAGAACGAAGCCGACTACAGCGCCAGCAGCATCGGGCTCAATGCGGGTTACGGCAGCGGCAGCTTCAGTGCATCGCCGGCACTGGGCATGCCGCAAAGCGGACACAGCAGCAGCGAGACGAAAGCCGGCATGGCCCAAGGCACGATTATCGTGCGCGATGGCAACGCCGATCTCTCGGGCCTGGATCGCAACCCCTCGCTCGATGACCAGACGCTCAAACCCATCTTCGATGCACAGAAGGTGCAGGAGCAGATGGAGATGGGACAGCTCATGGGGCAAGTGGGCATGCGCGCGGCGGGCGATATGGCCGGCAAGATGGGCTGGCCCGAAGGCAGTCCCGAACGCACCCTCCTGCATGGCCTGGTCGGCGTGGGCATGGCCGCAATGGGCGGTGGCGACGTCACGCAAGCGGTACTGGGTGCCGGCGCCAATCAGCTGGTGATCCAGAAGATGGCGGAGTTTCTGGAAAGCCAGGGTTATGAAAAAGGCACGCCGGAATTTGCCACGATGCTGCAACTGGGCAGTGCCGCCATCGGTGCGGCGGTGGGCGAAGGCAGTGGCGCGGCAGCGGCGTTGGCAGGGACGCAGTACAACTACCTTACGCATCTGCAGCTCAAAAAAGCGAACGAGGACTGGGATGCATGCCATGGTGATCAAGCCTGTCAATCCCGCGTGCTAAATGAGGCGCAAGCGTTGTCACAAAAAAACGATGTGACACTGCGCAGCTTGTGCAATGAATCCCCTGGCTCTAACGCGTGTAAATCGTCCGTAAATGAGGCGACGACTTATGGCGCTTTATGGGAAAAAAATGGCTATGCACTTGAAAGTGACATGACGCGTAGCGACACAGATTTAATGCAGTATTTGATGGATACGCCTTATGGCTATCAATATTATCCTTCACTCGATAATCGAAAAGATTTCTTCCAAGCGTTCCAAAATGCCTTGGAAGCCAAGGGTAATGAAGTGGTGTGGCCACAAGTTGCAGCAAACGTCTCAGGCAGTCTTCAGTCGGTCAACGACTGGTATTGTCCAAGTTGTGGAAACGCTTCCGCGTGGGTGGATTACGTTGGTAAAGCCATTATGAAATTTGAATGGCCTGAATTACAGAAACTTTATAATGGACCAGCACTTACTGGAGACGCGGCCAAAATGTGGGATACGGGCACGTTGATTCATGAGCAGATGACACTTCAGCCTTTCTATGACCAACTAAAGAGCCAAGGAGGTTGGTCGTATGGAATTATTGGATCCGGTGGTTACATAAATACTGGAACAGATATATTTAATGTTTATAATAGAATTGATTATGGTCTTGATAAATTAAAAGAGACACAAAATAACAGGTGATTGACATGATTAACAAAAAATCAAAAACATTAATATTTATTATTTTTATTTTTATACTTTCATGCGCACTGCCAGCTTTTATTTCATCAAATGGAATTCATGGTGGTGTTCTTATTGTAACGAAATACCTCTTATATATCACGTCATTAACAAGTATTTTCTTTTATGCGAAAAAAAATACACCTAAGGAAGATTCATCAATCATATTATATTTATCAACAATATCTATAATCGTGATGATGATTTCTATTTTTTTCGTGTTCGCTGGAATATTTAACATCATTCCATTTTTGTTCTTTTTTTTATTTTCTGGATTTACTTCTTTACTGGCAATTTGGAATCTTATTATTAGTTACCAGCTAGGAATGAGTTGGCACAAAAAAACGTACGCATGGCTTAGCTCTATCATTATGTTTCTTGCTTCTTTTGTAACTATGTCTATTCCAGCTGTCCCCATGTTTATTTAGAAGGTGGAGATAGGTTCGCTGATGGGCCAGGTGGGCATGCGCGCGGCGGGCGACATTGCCGGCACGATGGGCACGCCCGAATTCGCCACGATGCTGCAACTGGGCAGTGCCGCCATCGGTGCGGCGGTGGGCGAAGGCAGTGGCGCGGCAGCGGCGTTGGCGGGGACGCAGTACAACTACCTTACGCATCTGCAACTGGAAACATTGGATAAACAGATCAGCCAATGCAAAGGCGACGCAGTCTGCATCCAAACCGCCAAGAGCGATGCAGAGATGCTGTCGGCCCGGCAGGAGCAAGACCTCATTCACGGTTGTAACGCTGCCGGGGTTTATTGCGCATCGAATTACGCAAACGGCATCAACGACGCGATCAACTACATCAACGATCCGCTCGCCGCCAAGCTGGGACTGCAGGTGGACCAGTCCATCACTGCGCAGAACTATGCCAATTATCAATCCCAATGGGGATTGGTGTATGGCGATAAGGTTGCCAGTCAAAATGGAGAGTGGAGTTTGCTCCGGCGGCGGCTGGCGCTGGTACCGCCGCCGCTATCGCGGCTGGGCCTGCTGCGTTGGCATGGGGACAAGATGCATGGACGGCTTATCGGACTGCTACCGAAGGGTATTCGTTGGGGGCGGCTGCGGGGACGGGGGCTATAACGTCAGGAGCGACTTATACATTCGGAGTGGGTTATGGCGCCTGGAATGATTCCCGCCACAATGGAACAGGCTTTGGGAATGCATTCGATCAGCATTTTTCAAGCTTAGGTTTAGTTGAGTCGATGGGGATTGGCGCCGCGGGTGGCGCTTACCAGACATATCTGTTTGAAGGCTTTGAGGTCGCCAATAACTGGAAGAATATCTTCACTGCGGATGGATTTTTAATTCGCGGAACCACCACGCTAATGAAGCGTCAAATCAAACAAGCCGATCAAAATAAATAAACAAAATATAAAATTTAACCTTTACAGAAAAGGATGGACAAGAAGTGTTAAATAGTATTATTTCGGGCTTATTTAGAGGTTTTTTTGCCAAACCAATAGAAAAATGGCTACTGCGATATAAGCTTCGAACAATTTTTTTTATTTCCATATTATCAATTCATTTAATTGCATTCCTACAAGACGGGTGGGTGACAGGATGGTCAAAAGCCTTACATAAATCAATCGCCTTTATTACAACCCCGACTGGATTTTTAGTTCCAATAGGACTCAGTTTTTTAGTCGTTATTATTTTCGCCATAAATTCCCCAGTAAGAGAAAAAGAGGAAGCCGTTAAAGCAGGAGATACTAATCAAACAAACACTAATGATCAAAACAAACACAATCATAAAGATAGTAAGTAAATTATCGTCAGCGAATCAACATCATTATTCAGCATCGGCAATTTACTTACGAAAGGTGGCTTGGCTGATTGGCGCAATCAGGCAGGTAATTTAATCATGCAGAACGGCCAGAGCAGTTTCACGAACGTCTATCAGAACTGCCAGAATCCATCCTTCGATCTAAGTGCATGGAGCTGGCAACAGCTTAACAATGAACAGACGCTGCTGCAGTCAATTTATGAACAACAACAAATCTTTACACGGGGAATGATCTGGATGGGCGGGGAGGCAAACTATCAAATCAATCCAATGAGCATGGGAGACAGAGTTCAATTTGGTTGCATAAGAATGGTTGATTTTGGTTATCAAGGAGACTGTCAATGATGGCCGCATCTTTGCGCTTCAGGGCTGTAGCTTTGCTTTTAGGTCATTGCACGACCACTATGCTTTTGGGTGATTTAGTGTTGTATTGCCGGAATATCATATTAGACATGTTGGTAAACACAAAAATAGGCGGGTACTATGCCTATGTAACGCCTGCCGTGCCGTTCGTGTTGCTTAGTTTTTTATTTGCATGCGTAATGAAAAAGATAATCGATATATTAGGTCTCAATAAGAAGTCAGTCTTAATTTTCGTAATATTATATGTCTCGATTATAATTGTGGTTTATTCATATACATACATGTACGACATTGGACATGCAGAAAGTAGATTTCCGCACTGGTTTTTGATTTTAGTTCCCCCTTTGATGCCGGCATATACGATTGCTTTTGCTGGGACTTTCTTCTTATTGGTAAGATGGCAGATGGCGCTCATCCTGCACTTGTTAACATTCTTGTTTGCATTTGGCATTCCGGGACTTGGAATTTTTGCGTTGATATTTTTTTACCATTTAATGCGGCTTATTACGCTGTAATGATTGGGTGGAATAAGAGGATCTTCCGCCAGAAGGTGTCGGGTTGACTTATTCTTCAGTCGCCGCCTTGAGAAGTGAAGCCAGCTTTTCCGTTTGAGTTGAAACCACTGAAGCCTCGTTCTTTATTTTGGTCTATGCCTTTATGGTTAGCGGTGGCTTTTCTTACGATTTTTGTTGCCGGATTCGCACTGGTCACGCTTAGTGAATCTGCGTTCGATCATGCCCTCAAGTGGATGGGATGGGCGAATAACTAAACCATGACTGGCATTGGCCTTTTCATTAAGGCGCGACGTTATATCTGGCAACAACACACTCTCACTAAAAAGCCCGGCCTACCGGCAGGAGAAAAACCACCACGCACGATGCCGTGCAGGACGGTTTGACCGTGGGCACCCTCCTCAGCGGCCACGCCGTGACTGCCATAACCTCACCACGCAGACGTCGGAGATCATCAGCACGAGCAACGTTGTGCTGGCTAAGGCTGTAGGTAAGACGGTGACTATCGAGACGATGGAGAAAGCGTCAAGCAACCCTATCCCTGGGCTTGTCGATGAGTCGAACCACGACGCGCGCTTCGTACTTGGACGCTTGGGTACATTGCACATT
>NZ_JBZEGI010000027.1:0-13278 GCF_058216415.1 Dyella sp. SYSU CM1112
TACCATCTTGCACAGCGCGGGCGAAAACATCATCTGCGCCGCGGGCAAGGATGCCGATGTCAACGCCATGGGCAACGTGCATGTCGCCGCGGCCCAGCAGATCAGCCTGTTTGCAGAGGGCGGCATCCAGCACACCGCCAACCAGGGACCGGTCACGATGAAAGCGCAGAACGCCATGATGGTGCTGGAAGCGCTCAAGGATTTGAACATCCTCAGTGCCGACGGCTCGCTCAACCTCAGCGCCAAGCAGGAAATACGCCTCAGCGCCGGCGGCTCGACCGTCGTCATCAACGGCAACGGCATCCAGAATATTACGCCCGGCGACATCATTGAAAAATGCGCTTCGTGGGATGTGGATGACGGAGCATCCTCCTCGCTTACGGCATCCCTGCCGGCAGTGCAGGATTGCACCATCCGTCATGAGGGCGCCACGTCTCGCCATGATGCCGTCGTGCCGATGGAGTCCTGAGAGATGGACCTGCATCCGGAGCCCCTCGACGCACTGCCACGCCTGCTGGACCAGTGCAACTATGCCCTGATCGACCCCACTACGGTGGAAGCCGAATGGTGGAAACACTTGCCGGTGCATTCACTGGCGCCTTCGCAGTATGCCGATCGCGCGGCACAACTCCCTTATGTGCTGCCGTTGCGCACACTAAGCGTCGAGCAGCGCAACGCGTTGCACGCACAAATGATCGAACGCGACAGGGCCAGTCACTCGCCACTGCTTTGCCTGTTGATCGAAAGCGAGCAGACCCTTGGTCACATCGTGCGCCATGGCAGCCGCATGCTGATCGTCAACGCGCCGGACGACGGAAAAGCCTATCAACTGCGCTATCACGATCCCCACACGCTTACGCAATTGGCCTGGCTGTTCGATGCCGATCAGTGGCGGACACTGCTAGGCCCTGCCACTGCCTGGCTCATTCCGCTGCAGGGTTGGCAGCGACTGACGCCGGACAGCAACGCCGTAGCCGCGCCCACGCTTCGCCTGCATCCCGGCCAGTGGCCGTCGTTGCGTCGCGTGGGCACGATCCATCGCCTTCTGGCGCAACAGCAAACGCCTGTCGCCCAGCATGCCGTAGAAGGACACAAGCTGGATGCATGGCTGAGCCTCGCCGCTACGCAGGGCCTGACGCACGAAGACGACGCTATCGCCTTCACGCTGCATGGCCTCACACGCCACCCGCAGTTTTATCGCCATCCCTCCTTTGCGCCCATCCTCGCCGAGTGCGCCGAACACCCGCAACGCTATAGCCGTGTGACGGCAAGCATCAGCGAGGCGGCATGGCAGCGCATCGCCACCGGCTTATCCGCTCGTGCGGATTGACCCACGCACTGGAACACGCTCAATGACCATTCCGCCCTGTCCCTACTGCGAGAAAACCGGCCTGCCGATCCTGTTGACGCGCTACGGCATCGCACCCAGCCAGCCCTTTGCCGTCGATCCCGCCGCCAACGTCAGCCAGGCCGCAGCACCCCAGGCGGCCACCTTCATCGGCGATCCGCAACCGGCGGTGCCACTGGATGCCAGTTGTCAAACCCATTACACCGTGCGCAGCCTGCGCGGCGGTTACGTCTACGTCTATTACGAGGTGAACAAGCACTGGGAGGCCTACACCGTCGACAGCGATGCACGCCTTTCCCAGGTGATGCTCAGCGACACTCCGCCACCGGCGCGGACGTTTCATGCCTCATGTCAGGGCGATCCGCGCAAAGCCGCCAACGCCGCGTTGCTTACCGTGCCCGACCCGGAAACCGCCGGCAAGGTGTGGCTCGGGTTTTCCGATGCATGGTGGACCGCCGCCGTGCGCAAGGCCAACGAGAGCGAGAACGCGCGCAAGCAACACATGCGCTGCATTGACGTGCAAGGCTGGTACAACCACAAACGTCCCTCGAAAGCACCGCCACAGTCCGCACCGATCACCGCCGTGGATGCGATGGTCGCCGACTACGCCATGCCGGTGACCGACGGCGCGCTCGCCTTTTTCTGGAGTCCCTTCCCGTATCTGGCCAGGCAGGACGAAGTCACGGCGCTGAAGACCGAATGCCAGCGCTTGTGCCCGAACAAAGGTCTGGTCATCGTGCTGGACGATCCGGTGGGACTGGCGCAGGAACTGCCGGCCTTGATCGACAAGCGCTGGAGCGGCTTGCTCAGGCAGAAAGACCAGGGCGACCCCGTGCATCCCGGGGAACCCTGGGGCCGCAAGCTCTCCTTGAACGCCGATCTCGCCACCCTGCAACAGCATGTCGAGAAGCAGGCCGAAGCCAAGGCCTACGCCGATGCCCGCCAGTTGCATCAGGATGTCGAATGGTCCGATGGCGACGGCATGCCCGTGCCCAACACCGCCCTGCTGCTGCCCAGTTACCGCAACGCCGCCCAGGCCATCCTCGACGAACAGGTCAGCGAAACCGATCTGGCCGCCGCCCGCGCCAAGCGCTGGGGCGCTTACGAAAAACGGTTCGACGCGGATCAGCGCAAAGCCTTCAACGAGCGCTTCGCCAAGGCCGCCACCCAGCACGATGCCCAGTTCACCCACCCGTTGGCGAAGACCCATGCCGCCTGGCTGCGCAGCACGGCGTTGCAAGCCGTGTTCGAGCACCACTTCGACCCGGACGATATCAACACCGGCGTCGCGTTTGCCGGAACCGTGCTGGCCTGCATGGCCGGCACCGGCGGCGTGAGCCCTTGCATCGCGGTGTACGAAGACTGGCTCCAGCAACCCGTGGCGACCAGCCCGTTGTGGCGCGCGATGCTGTTCAACCACACGCCCCTGCTGCACGCGGTGAACCAGGCCTCCGACGGCAAGGAGGCCCCCTTCACCAACATCGACGACTGGTCCAACCTGTTTGCCGTCTACGTCACGGCCATCAACGGTCTCAAATTCGTCGGGGTCGAGACCGATCGCGTGGCCAGCGTCGATGTGCTGCCCGCCATGCTGCACGAACTGGGCGCGCTGCCGGTAAAGGTGTTGATGGCCGGCGGCCATCCGGCCATGGCCCTGCAAGCCGTGCTCGGCCTGCATGCCGGCCAACCCGTGCGCTGGGTGCGGATGATGGGCACGCGCCGGCACCTGTACACCGCGGTACTGGAAGTCACCCTGGAATCACAGCCCAACCGCGGCGTATCCCTGAGCCACCTGCAGCAGGCCGTGGACGAACAACTGCGCACGCTGAGCATCGAAGTCGGCAGCCTCGACGAAGAACTCCGCGCCTGGATGCTCGTCTTCGATGACACCCGGCTCAAGGCCATCGCGCAACAGCGCATGACGCCGGCGCAACGCGCTGACGCCTTGGCCAAAAGCCTGAAGCTGGTCTCGGTGTCCAACGAATCGTTTATTGGCGTGAAAGCGTTTCGCGACAGCACACTGGCTAAAACGGTCGAGTACGCGCGCCTGCCCGGCGCACTGGCCAGTGTCGGCCTGGTGCTGAGCCTGTGGGGACTGCACAGCGCGTACCGGGCCGACGCCTCCGCCACGAGAAACCAGCCAGGGCATGAGCGCGCCTTGCTCAAGATCGGTGCGATGTATGCCACCACGATCGGCAGTTTGATCGAAGTGGTACGCACGGGTGCGGTCGCCGCAGCGGGCAAGAGCATTCCGTGGCTGAGCCCGTGGCTGGCCGCACGCGTGGAACGGAAAGGGTTTCGGATGTTGGAGGGAACTGGCAGCGTGTTCGGGGGTGCTGGACTGATAATTTGTGCGGTGATTGATGTTGAGAATCTGTGGGAAGCCAAGCAACGTCAGGAACGTGGCATGGCCGCTCTCTATTTCCTTAATGCCGCGGCTGAAACTTATGTCGGCGGCAATACATTCTTTTACGGTTTGAATCTGCTTTTCGGTTTTGGCTGGGAAATCGATCTCTTTAGTCCGTGGATTCTCTTTGCCACAGCCGCCATCCTCGTGGTGGGCGTCCTTATCGAACTGGAAAAAGACCCGCCCACGATGGACTGGACGCGTCGCTGTTTATGGGGGCCGGACAGCAGCTACCAGACTGAAGCGGAAGAAACCGATACGTTCCGGAAAGCGCTAAACGCCGAAGTGAGCGCCGCATGAAACCGTGGCTGCAACGACTGCTGGCAAGCAACAACGGCGTGGTGATGTCCGGGCGCTATTTACGCGAACCGGCATGGACACCGAGCGAGACCTTCAAGAAATACCGACTGGCGCAGAAACACCGGATCGATAACGATCCGGTGAACTTGGGCAGCGTCATCACGTTCAACGAAAGCTTTATGGACGTGGTGGATTGGGCCTACCAAAAAGTGGGGCCAGCCGAAGTTATGTGGACCTTTATAGCGTTGGGTCTCCTCGCTTTTGTTGGCGCCTTCGACTACTCAGCTTTCGCCTCTCCACCGCCGCCAGACCAGCTTCTGGCCGAATGGGCGTTAGACTCATTAGTTACCGTCGGATTCCTGTCTTTTGCACTGTGGTACGGCCGCATTCTGTTCAACACCTACACTGGCTGCACCCATTACCCCGTACGTCTCGACCGCAAAAACCAGATGGTGCATGTCTTCCGCCATAACGGCGAAGGCGGCGTCAGCAGCTACCGATGGCGTGACATCACCTTTGGTCTCGGTGCCGGAGCCCTGCAACGCTGGTTTGTGCAATCCGTTATCCATGGCTACGTCCAGCGTGATGACGGCAGCTACGACTATTTCCGTCTCGGCGTACTGAGTACGTCCATCGAAGTGGCGATACGGCAATGGGAGTACTACCGCCGCTACATGGAAGAAGGCCCCGATGCCGTGCCCGCGCCAGAGCTCCTGCTGCCCATCGACGGCAAGCGCGAATCCTTCCGTGTCGGTGCGCAGCATTGCTGGTTTGTCTTTGGCCCTTATTTCCTGCCGGCGATCCTTTTCGCGATCCTGAATGTCCCCGGCAGCCTGCTGCGCTGGTTCATCATGCACGTCACGCGCCGTTTGCCGCGCTGGCCGCAGCACATCCTCGACCTGTGTCCGGTGGCACCGAACGATAGCTACGCTTTCAAACCGCTCAAGCCGGTCAACGTGTCACTGACGCTGGCCTTCATCGTCACCGTGAGCGTGCTCGCTCTCGACACCCTGCTGCTGTACCACTTCATCCACTGGTTGAGACAGCCGGGATTTCACTGATAAGCATGACAAGCACCGCCATGGAAACCGACACGTTCCGGAAAGCGCTAAACGCCGAAGTGAGCGCCGCATGAAGCCCTGGCTCGAAAAGCTGTGGGCAGGCAACAACAGCATGGTGATGTCGGGACGTTATTTGCGCGAACCGGCCTGGACACCCAGCGAGACCTTCAAGAAATACCGGCTGGATCAGAAGCATCGCGTCGATACCGATCCGGTGAACCTGGGCAGCGTGATCGCGTTCAATGAAAGCTTTATGGATGTAGTGGATTGGGCCTACCAAATAGTGGGGCCCTACGAAGTGATATGGACCTTTATAGCGTTGGGTCTCCTCGCTTTTGTTGGCGCCTTCGACTACTCAGCTTTCGCCTCTCCACCGCCGCCAGACCAGCTTCTAGCCGAATGGGCGTTAGACTCATTAGTTACCGTCGGATTCCTGTCTTTTGCACTGTGGTTCAGCCGCATCCTGTTCAACACCTACACTGGCTGCACCCACTACCCCGTCCGCCTGGACCGTAAAAATCAAATGGTCCACGTCTTCCGCCACAACGGCGAAGGCGGCGTGAGCAGTTATCGATGGCGTGACATCACCTTCGGTTTTGGCGGTGGCGCGTTGCAACGCGGCCTTTCCCGATCCCTGATCCATGGCTACGTCCAACGCGAGGACGGAAGCTACGACTATTTCCGTCTTGGCGTAATGAATACGTCCATCGAAGTGGCGATACGGCAATGGGAGTACTACCGCCGTTACATGGAAGAAGGCCCCGATGCCGTGCCCGCGCCGGAGCTCCTGCTGCCCATCGACGGCAAGCGCGAATCCTTCCGCGTCGGTGCGCAGCATTGCTGGTTTGTCTTTGGTCCTTATTTCCTGCCGGCGATCCTTTTCGCGATCCTGAATGTCCCCGGCAGCCTGCTGCGCTGGTTCATCATGCACGTCACGCGCCGTTTGCCGCGCTGGCCCCAGCACATCCTCGACCTGTGTCCGGTGGCGCCGAACGATAGCTACGCTTTCAAACCACTCAAGCCGGTCAACGTGTCACTGACGCTGGCTTTCGTCGTCACCGTGAGCGTGCTCGCTCTCGATAGCGTGCTGCTGTACCACTTCATCCACTGGTTGAGACAGCCGGGATTTCACTGATGAGCATGACAAGCACCGCCATGCTCATCCTTGGCGTCCTTATCGAGCTGGAGAAAGACCCGCCCACGATGGACTGGACGCGTCACTGTTTGTGGGGAGCGGACAACAGCTACCAGAGCGAAGCGGAAGAAACCGACACGTTCCGGAAAGCGCTAAACGCCGAAGTGAGCGCCGCATGAAGCCGTGGCTGCAACGACTGCTGGCAAGCAACAACGGCGTGGTGATGTCGGGGCGCTATTTACGCGAACCGGCGTGGACTCCCAGCGAGGCCTTCAAGAAATACCGACTGGCGCAGAAACACCGGATCGATAACGATCCGGTGAACTTGGGTAGCGTCATCGCGTTCAACGAAAGCTTTATGGACGTGGTGGATTGGGCCTACCAGAAAGTGGGGCCGGCGGAAGTTATGTGGACCTTTATGACGCTTGGTCCGTTGGCTGGTCTCTGGCCCTTCTATTACTTCACGTTGGTTACTTCGCCACCATCGTCGGATGAGTTTCTGTCCACGTGGGCAGTACTTTCGGTAATTACAATCGGACTCCTGTCTTTTGCACTGTGGTATGGCCGCATCCTGTTCAACACCTATACCGGATACACGCACTATCCGGTGCGCCTCGACCGCAAAAACCAGATGGTGCATGTCTTTCGCCACAACGGCGAAGGCGGCGTCAGCAGCTACCGATGGCGTGACATCACCTTCGGTCTCGGTGCCGGAGCCCTGCAACGCTGGTTTGTGCAATCCGTTATCCATGGCTACGTCCAGCGTGATGACGGCAGCTACGACTATTTCCGTCTCGGCGTACTGAGTACGTCCATCGAAGTGGCGATACGGCAATGGGAGTACTACCGCCGCTACATGGAAGAAGGCCCCGATGCCGTGCCCGCGCCGGAGCTCCTGCTGCCCATCGACGGCAAGCGCGAATCCTTCCGTGTCGGTGCGCAGCATTGCTGGTTTGTCTTTGGTCCCTATTTCCTGCCGGCGATCCTTTTCGCGATCCTGAATGTTCCCGGCAGCCTGCTGCGCTGGTTCATCATGCATGTCACGCGCCGTTTGCCGCGCTGGCCCCAGCACATCCTCGACCTGTGTCCGGTGGCGCCGAACGATAGCTACGCTTTCAAACCACTCAAGCCAGTGAACGTGTCACTGACGCTGGCCTTCGTCGTCACCGTGAGCGTGCTCGCTCTCGACAGCGTGCTGCTGTACCACTTCATCCATTGGTTGAGACAGCCGGGGCTTCACTGATGACCGTGACAAGCACCGCCATGGAAACCGATACGTTCCGGAAAGCGCTAAACGCCGAAGTGAGCGCCGCATGAAACCGTGGCTGCAACGACTGCTGGCAAGCAACAACGGCGTGGTGATGTCCGGGCGCTATTTACGCGAACCGGCATGGACACCGAGCGAGGCCTTCAAGAAATACCGGCTGGCGCAGAAACATCGTATCGATAACGATCCGGTGAACCTGGGTGGCGTCATCACGTTCAATGAAAGCTTCATGGATGTAGTGGATTGGGCCTACCAGAAAGTGGGGCCGGCGGAAGTAATGTGGACCTTTATGACGCTTGGTCCGTTGGCTGGTCTCGCAAACACCTACTACATAGTTTTGGTTACATCACCACCACGACCAGACCAGCTTCTGGCGTACATCGGATTTCTTTCATTAGCTACAGTCGGATTCCTGTCTTTTGCACTGTGGTATGGCCGCATCCTGTTCAACACCTATACCGGATACACGCACTACCCGGTACGTCTCGACCGCAAAAACCAGATGGTGCATGTCTTCCGCCACAACGGCGAAGGCGGCGTCAGCAGCTACCGATGGCGCGACATCACCTTTGGTCTCGGTGCCGGAGCCCTGCAACGCTGGTTTGTGCAATCCGTTATCCATGGCTACGTCCAGCGTGATGACGGCAGCTACGACTATTTCCGTCTCGGCGTACTGAGTACGTCCATCGAAGTGGCGATACGGCAATGGGAGTACTACCGCCGTTACATGGAAGAAGGCCCCGATGCCGTGCCCGCGCCGGAGCTCCTGCTGCCCATCGACGGCAAGCGCGAATCCTTCCGTGTCGGTGCGCAGCATTGCTGGTTTGTCTTTGGCCCTTATTTCCTGCCGGCGATCCTTTTCGCGATCCTGAATGTCCCCGGCAGCCTGCTGCGCTGGTTCATCATGCACGTCACGCGCCGCCTGCCGCGCTGGCCCCAGCACATCCTCGACCTGTGTCCGGTGGCGCCGAACGATAGCTACGCTTTCAAACCACTCAAGCCGGTGAACGTGTCACTGACGCTGGCCTTCGTCGTCACCGTGAGCGTGCTCGCTCTCGACACCGTGCTGCTGTACCACTTCATCCATTGGTTGAGACAGCCGGGATTTCACTGATGAGCATGACAAGCACCGCCATGGAAACCGACAAGTTCCGGAAAGCGCTAAACGCTGAAGTGAGCGCCGCATGAAACCGTGGCTGCAACGACTGCTGGCAAGCAACAACGGCGTGGTGATGTCGGGGCGCTATTTACGCGAACCGGCGTGGACTCCCAGCGAGACCTTCAAGAAATACCGGTTGGCGCAGAAACATCGGGTCGATACCGATCCGGTGAACTTGGGTAGCGTCATCACGTTCAACGAAAGCTTTATGGACGTAGTGGATTGGGCGTATCAAATAGCAGGGCCTTACGAAATCTTCTGGCTGCTCGGTCTGCTTCTTGTTCCATCACTTGCAATGATGATCACTTGGAGTTTTATTTCAGACCCTTGGACTGGCGATGACTTTATTCAAGGATTACTCGCAGTAATCTTTCTCAATTTACTAGCCCTTCCTTTTTTGGTTTGGTTCAGCCGCATCCTGTTCAACACCTATACCGGATACACGCACTATCCGGTACGTCTCGACCGCAAAAACCAGATGGTGCATGTCTTCCGCCACAATGGCGAAGGTGGCGTGAGCAGTTATCGATGGCGCGACATCACGTTTGGTTTTGGCGGCGGTGCGTTGCAACGCGGCCTTTCCCGATCCCTTATCCATGGCTACGTCCAGCGTGATGACGGCAGCTACGACTATTTCCGTCTCGGTGTACTGAGTACGTCCATCGAAGTGGCGATACGGCAATGGGAGTACTACCGCCGCTACATGGAAGAAGGCCCCGATGCTGTGCCCGCGCCGGAGCTCCTGTTGCCCATCGACGGCAAGCGCGAATCCTTCCGTGTCGGTGCCCAGCATTGCTGGTTTGTCTTTGGTCCTTATTTCCTGCCGGCGATCCTTTTCGCGATCCTGAATGTTCCCGGCAGCCTGCTGCGCTGGTTCATCATGCACGTCACGCGCCGCCTGCCGCGCTGGCCCCAGCACATCCTCGACCTGTGTCCGGTGGCGCCGAACGATAGCTACGCTTTCAAACCGCTCAAGCCGGTGAACGTGTCACTGACACTGGCCTTCGTCGTCACCGTGAGCGTGCTCGCTCTCGACAGCGTGCTGCTGTACCACTTCATCCACTGGTTGAGACAGCCGGGGTATCACTGATTGATTGCCTTGCGCACTGAGCTATCCATGGACTGGCACACATCATCCGCGCCACGGGACCGGTTATTGCACCGCTCACGTCACTCTACGTTTTTCGATCAAGGAACTCCTATGTATCGCGCCATCCGCTTCGGCGACGAACTGGAACACGGCGGCAAGGTCACCGCCGCGTCGTCCAACATGCGTGTGCGGGGCCGTTATGTCGCGCGCAAAGGCGACGATGTGACGTGCTCCAAGCATCCGAACGTTGCATCGAACAAGATCAGCGAAGGCGACGCCAAGGTCACCAACCGCGGCGTTCCCGTGGCACGCCATGGCCATCGCGCGTTGTGCGGTTGCCGATTGCTCTCCAGTCTGTAATCAGGGCACGGTTATGCCTGTCGATCTGCCTGCACCACCGCCGAATACCACGCCCCCCGCCAAGCCCAATCCATTCGTGTGGATGGCGCTGTTCGTGGTGGCCATGGCCATTGGCATCGCGTACACCTTGCTGACCTGGCAGCAAGGCGCGTCGACGCATACCGCATGGTTCTGGCTGCAATTGCTGTTTTTTCCGGCGATGGGATGGTTCCTGCTGCTCGGTTTGCGGCTGTATTACGTCGAGCAGGAAACCGATCGTATCCGAGGCCAGCTCGACGTGTGGGAGGCACGCTGCGAGGAAGCGGTATATTTCGCGCAAGAGCCGCTGGCGGTGCTGGGATCGGCCTATCTCACGGCACTGGGTGAGGCCGGCATCGCGCAGACACTTGCCGAAGGCAGCAAGCAGCTCGTCTCACGCACCCCTGCCGGTGGCATCACGACGGTTCGGCACACGGCTTTGCAGCTGATCGATGATCCGGTGCTGGCGGACCGCTACGCCTCCTGCTTCCACGAACTGCTCGCCGCCCTCGATGCGCCGTTGCGCCGCCTTCCTGCTCGCGCGCCGCTAGAGGTTTACCTGCATTGCCCTGCCGAATTGGCCATCGACACGCTGAAAGCGCACTGGCAGACGTGCTGGAAAAAAGCGGGCCATCCGCAGGTTTCCTTGTCGGTACTTCCATCGCACGACAGCGTGATGACCCTGGACACCTGGCTGGACGAACACGGCGGCCCGGCCTTGGAAAAATTCGTGCTCGTCGTCGCCGTGCAACTGCACGCCGTTCCACCCCCCGACAGCGCGGAAGCCGCCGTCGCACTCCTGCTCGGCTGGGCGCCGCTTGCACAGCGCAACGCTTTATCTATCGACGCCCTGTTGCACCGTCCCGTCGCGATGACGAATGAAACGCTTACCGAGACGCTGGCCACGGCGCTGCGATGGGGCCGTACGCAGCCCGCACAGGCCACAGGGTTATGGCAGGCCGCGTTCGATGGCCCCGGCAAGACCGGCGTGATCCAGGCGGGCGCCGATCTCGCGATGGCGGCGTGCGCCAGCGATGACTTGAGCGGCGTGCACGACATCGATCATGCGCTGGGCGATGCCGGGATGGCGGCCCCATGGCTCGCGCTCGCCCTGGCCGCCGAACACGCCGCGCAAACCGGCGCGCCGCAAGCGGTGGCGCTACGCCGCCCTACCTTATGCATGGCGGTTGCACAGCCTGCCGTGCCCCTCCCCTCACGCAGGACCGCAAGGATGAAAATGTCTGGCTATTGGATGGTCGTTATCGCGCTGACGTTGGTGGCGTCCGTGATCGCCTGCTTTGAAGGGGCCGCCCTTTCGCCCTCGCCGCTCACGCGTGTGCTGGCCGTGCTGCTGGCGGGCTGCATGCTGTTGCTGGGCCGTGCCCTGTTCACGCGGCTTTGGCGCGGCACGGCACAGCTTGCATCCCGCCGCGACACCGACCGCTACACGCGCGATGCTTCCGCCCGCGGGACCACCACGAACGCCCCGTCCACCAGCACGGGCGCGTCATGGTTCGAGCCATTGCGGCAAATCCTTCGCGCACGCCACGGCTGGCGCTGGCGATACCGCCAACCCTGGCTGCTGCTTACCGGTGACCGCAGCGCCATCGAGCAACTGCTGCCGCAGCTCATCGAACACGGTTATCTGATCACGGCTGACGCCGTGCTGTTGTGGCGTGCGAACGACACGCATGGCCTCCCTGACATCGCCTGGCTCACCCAGCTCTACCGGCTTCGCCGCCGCCGTCCGGTGGATGGCCTCGTACTGGTGATGGATGGCAACACGAACACGTTCGCGCCGGCGCGCGGGCGACTGGATGCCGGGCTCTCTCTGACCCGCATCGCCCAGACCTTGCGCTGGTCCGCACCGGTCTATGTGCTCGATGCTGCGTTAAGCAATGAGATGGATGACAGCGAGACGCCTGTGACAGGCTGCGAACTCGCCGCGCATGATGATGCAACATCCATTGAAACCCATCTGCTGACACTGCGCGACCGATTGACCCAACTCGGCATACAACGCCTGAGTGCCGACACGCGCGATGCTTACATAGCCAAACTTTCCGAACGGCTCGATCGACGCGCGGCTCCACTGGCGACCTGGATCGCTGGTTTTGCCTCACGCCTACCGATGCGGGGCGTGTTTTTCACATCCTTACCCGCAGCGTTCACCGAAAGCACCGACGCGCCAAGCGTCGTCCTCCCATCTATCTGGTCACATTTGGGAGCAATGGCACGCCGCGATCGCGGGCGCCGTACCGCCCTGCATCCCATCACCCTGTGTGCCGTCATCGGATTCGCCCTGCTCGGCCTGTGGACCGCCGGCATGCTGATCTCCGCCACCACCAACGCCCGCGACCTGCAGCACACGCAAGCAGTGGTTCGCACGCTGGGCCAGGGCGACGATGCCGCGCAGTTGCGCGCCTTGCTTGCCTTGCAGCAGCAAATCACCTTGTACGAAACCCGCGTGCAGCAGCATGCCCCGCTGAGCACGCGCTTTGGCCTCAATCACGATCGCGCCATCCTCGCCGCGCTGTGGACGCGGTATGCGCAGGTCAGCCGCACGCTGCTGACCCAGCCGGTGCGGCTGAGCCTGGAAGCGTCGCTGCGCGATATCACGCGTGTGCGCGCGGATGCCTTGCAAAGCCATGCCGTGCAGCGCCAGGGTTACGACACGCTCAAGGCGTATCTGATGCTGGCCGAACCGGCCCGCACCGATGCGGCCTTCCTCGCCCCGCAGATGGCCCGCGCCTGGCCGGTGGTGACCACGATGCCACCGGGCGCATGGCAGGACACCGCGCAACGCCTGGCGGCGTTTTATGCCGGCCATCTCGCCGCGCATCCCGCGTGGCGCATCGACGCCGACACGTCGCTGATCACCGCCGCACGCAGCACGCTGATCCACCAGATCGGCCTCGCCAATGCCGACGATACGGTCTATCGCGCGATCCTCGCACGCGTTAGCGGCAAGTATGCCGATGCCTCGCTCGCCACCTTGCTGCACGGCGCGGATGCGCAAGGTCTGTTTTCGACCTCGCAAACCGTGCCGGGGGTGTATACGCGCGCCGCGTGGGACGGCATGGTGGCGCAAGCCATCGACGACGCCGCGCAAGCCCAACCGGTGGCCAGTGAC
>NZ_JBZEGI010000028.1:0-10356 GCF_058216415.1 Dyella sp. SYSU CM1112
GCGCATACCGCGTCCACAGCGCGGCGAGGATGGCGCGATCGTGATTGAGGCCAAAGCGCGTGCTCAGCGGGGCATGCTGCTGCACGCGGGTTTCGTACACGGCGATGCGCTGTTGCAAGGCAAGCAGCGCGCGCAACTGCGCGGCATCGTCGCCCTGGCCCAGCGTGCGAACCACTGCTTGCGTGTGCTGCAGGTCGCGGGCGTTGGTGGTGGCAGAGATCAGCATGCAGGCGGTCCACAGGCCGAGCAGGGCGAATCCGACGACGGCACACAGGGTGATGGGATGCAGGGCGGTACGGCGCCCGCGATCGCGGCGCGATAGCACAGCGAGGTGATGCCAAACAGGTAACCTGGACAGTGCTGATCCGTCCGCGCCCTTCGGTGGGAAGGGAACAAAGAAAACACCACGTACTTGCAGGCGGCGTTCGATGAGCTCTCGCAACCATCGTCCCAATCGCGCAGACCGCAAATCCAGATGGCAAGAAAGCTGCGCCCTGTATTGATCGGCGACGTTGGCGCCAAGCTGGAATACACCGTGAAAGGCAAGCTGGTCGCGCAATGATAGTAGCGCGGTTTCAATGGCCTCCTGCGTCGCATTCGATGCCAGTTCATAGCCAGCGATGGGTGTATTCCCCGTATGGATACTGTCCACCTCTGCGGCATCCAACACATACACCGGCGCAGACCAACGCAGGATGTCGGTCACACGCGTTAACAGGTAGCGTGCAGGAAAAGAGGCCGCCTGAGCGGTATCCTGCAGGGTGTTGGTCTTGCCATCCAGCACTAATACCACTGCATCGACAGGACGGCGGCGACGTAGCTTGCGAAGCTGTCTGAGCCAACCCTGATCGGGCTGCCCCTTGCGCGCGCCGCGCCAGAGCAATACTGCATGATCCGCGATCAAATAGCCGTCTTTGATGAGATCGGGCAACAGCGAAGCAATGGCCTCGTCATTACCTGTGAGCAGCAACCAAGGTTGACGATAGCGCCAGCGACGGCCGTGGCGGTCGCGCAAGAGACGGGACAGTTCTTCAAGCCCGGTGATTGGCGCGGCCTCGGACGCCGCGGGCGATGCCGTCACGCGAACCCTTGCGCTGCGCGTGGGCGGCGCGACGCGGTGCGATGCATGACGTGCCGCCCAACGACACATCGGTGCGAATAAGCTGCCTAAGGCCAGGAGTAGAAAACCTGTTGCGACCACCGCCAACGTCCGTACCCAAGGCCAGGGCATGGCACTTTCTCCATGAAACCATGCCAACACCGCTGCGACAGATGTCATGGCGATAATCGATATCCAGTAACCCGCAAGCTTCATCCGTTTTGTCCTTGTTCCTTGTTCATACGCACGGGCGGTTGCACCATGGCCAAGCGCAACTCATGACGATGGTCTGCGACAGCCTGCGGCTTGCCGGTTGCAGCAGCGTGTTCGGCGGCAAGCGCCAGGAGCAGCCATGGCGCGGCAACGCCGGCATCGCCGAGGGCCAGATCGACATCGTGGATGCCTTGCAAGTGTTCGGTGCGCGCCGCGCTGAATCCGAGATCACCGGCAGTGAAAAGCAAGCGCTCCTTCAGGCGCGCAGGGAGGCCGGCTTGCCATAGATCTTCGATTTGCTCCGCTTGGGCATTTCCCCACAGCGGCATGATCGACAGCGCATCCTCCAGCGTGCCTTGTCCCACTTCTACTGGGCGATGCACTAAAGCGTGGATGATCATCCCATTACGCTGAGCCTGCGGTGCCCAGCCAAGCAGCAATGCGACAGCGGCTTCGGCGCTGTCGGCATCCGGCATCGCGTGCAACCTCACGGCGACAACGAGGACACATTTCTCAAGTGCTGTGCCATCGTCGTCCAACCACGCATCCAACATCATCAGGCTTTCATCGGAAGGCAACGATGCGACTGGCGCCGGTGGATAGCCGAAGTCGTCCCAGCACGCGCGCCAAATACGCAGCATTTCATGCTGTTCCGTGTCTTCCGGCCATTGCACATGCACTTCCAGCGGCACATTCGCGGGAAGTGCTTGCAGGGTTTGATCGAGCCGTTCCAGAAGATCGACGAAGCAAGCTTCGAACCGTTCGTTCAACGTGGCGCCATCGATCTGCGATAACCGTGTGTGGCGAACGGCGTCATGGCCAACGGCGGGCGATTGCGAGGCGAGTCGCTTTTCACCCGCGGCGATCTGACCGGCGACCTGGGCATGGCCTATTGCGCACACGTAGGCACTACCCAACAGCGCAAGCGGCTCGCTGGCGTAGGAGATGGTTTTGTCCTGGTCTTCTTGCCATTGCCTCAGGCCGGCATCGATCCTGGCATGGACTAGCCCGCCATAGAACAAGCGCAGTCCAAACGGAGCGATGCCGATCATGGCCGGAATAAACAACAGTTGCAGCCAGAATTTCGCGGTATGGGTAGAGACGCCATCCGGCCAGGTCAGCAATGTATACGCGATGCCTCCGGCCAGGATGATCGCGAAGATCGCCAGCCATACGAAGGGATGGGGTTTCGAGGGGCGCACCGTATCGAACGGTGGCTCAGGTAACGGTACGGGCATAGCAGCGGCTCATTTCTTCAGGCTGGAAATAAGCCGGCAGCCGCATGTCAGCCGGTGGCCGTGGCGCGCAATGGGAAGGCCATCATCCTTCATGGACTCATCGCCTTCGACGATGTAATTGGGATGTATGTCCGGATGCTTGGTGCAGGTCGCCCGATCGCCTTTGCGCGCGACCTGCCGCTTTTCATAAAACATGCTGGCGGAGGCGCTGATGACGATTCCGTCGCCGGTAGTGCTGTCGCCGTATCGGATGACATCCATGAGTTCTGCTCCTGCGAAAGTGTTCTTTAACTACTGCAAGTTGTGTGGTTTGCGCGGCGCATGAACGCGGATAGCGTCAAGTGCCGCATGACGATGACGTCACTTCATATCGGCAGCTTGCCTTGCCGTTGCCGCTCCTCCTGCCAGCTACGCCGGGCCTTGGCCTTGGCGTGCTCCAGCAGGCCGGGCACGGTAGCGGCGAATTCGCCGGATGATGGGGGAATCGGCCACACATGGGGATCGTCCGCCTCCACCTGACAGGTGGCTTCGATCTCGGGCGGAAACACCGGCGTGCGGCAGGTGTGCAGCACCACCCAGCGTGTCAATGTGTAAAGCAGCACGAACGGCGAGACCAGCACCTGGAAGAAGCGCGGCAAGCCGCCGGCATAGTAGCTGCCCATGAACAGGAAGCAGTTCTTGAGCGTGGGCCGCACCGATAGTGCGACATACCGATCCAGCGGATGCTCGGCCACTGCCTCCGGCCCTTCGTCCATGTAGCGGCGGATGAATTCCCACATCTCCAGCAAGGCGCGCAGGCGTTCCACCGGGATGCTATGGCCGAGCGCAAACGTATCCTTGACGATGTCGCCGTCGAGCACTTGGCCGCGTATGTCCCGGTCGCCTGGCTTGGTGGTGCCGTAGCCGATATGGAAGAACACCTGGTCCCAGGGCACCGACAGCACGCCATTGCGTCCGTTGTGGCGGAACACATGCACCATGCGGGTTTTGCGATTGAAGCGAATCGGGTAATGGGTGTAGGTGAAATATTCTTTGAGCAAAATAAATTTAAAAAAGAAAGATATGATGCCAACCACCACTACTGTAAATAACAACGTCGACCAGAAATACGGATCTGAACCAAGAACGAGAATCGTGCGCGGAAACAAGGAATACAGATAAAACCAAGCCATACCGAGTCCAATGACTGTTGCTAAGCACATGGGCATGCAACCCCGGTACGCAAAACGCCGGTCGATCCAATCGATATAGGTGGAGTTGATCCGCACCAGCGACATATGCGGTTCGGGTTCGATGCCGGGCTGTCGTTCGCGCGGCAAGGCTTCATTCCGCTCCCGCTGCTTGAGTGGACGATTGATGAGGAAGGTCTGTATCCATCCGGTGTACACGATCAGCCTCCCTGTTCCAGCGCATGCAACTGCTGGGATTGCTCGATGATGTCGCGAAAGGGTTTGTGGGCGGTGCCGAAGTACAGCGACTTCTCCAACCACGCCTGCACCGCATTGGGTTCAAGCCAGGCCACTACGCCCAGCACGATGGCGATGGCCAGGCTATCCATCACGAGAGGCACCGCGATCACGCCGTTCACCACGCATCGCCGAGCGGCAGCTTGCCTTGCCGTTGCCGTTCCGCCTGCCAGCTGCGCCGGGCCTTGGCCTCGGCGTGTTCCAACAGGCCAGGCACGGTAGCGGCGAATTCGCCGGATGAGCGGGGAATCGGCCACACATGGGGATCGTCCGCCGCCACCTGACAGGTGGCTTCGATCTCGGGCGGAAACACCGGCGTGCGGCAGGTGTGCAGCACCACCCAGCGTGTCAGCGTGTAAAGCAGCACGAACGGCGAGACCAGCACCTGGAAGAAGCGCGGCAAGCCGCCGGCATAGTAGCTGCCCATGAACAGGAAGCAGTTCTTGAGCGTGGGCCGCACCGATAGTGCGACATACCGGTCCAGCGGATGCGCTCCCACCGCTTCCGGCCCTTCGTCCATGTAGCGGCGGATGAATTCCCACATCTCCAGCAAGTCGCGTTTGCGTCCATTCGGTGCGGCGTGACCGAGTGCAAATGCATCCCTGACGATATCGCCGTCGAGTACCTCGCCGCGTATATCCAGATCGTCGGGCACATTGACGAATTGTTGGCCAAGATGGCCGATATGAAAGAACACCTGGTCCCACGGCACCGACAGCACGCCATTGCGTCCGTTGTGGCGGAACACGTGCACCATGCGGGTTTTGCGGTTGAAGCGGATCGGGTAATGGGTGTAGGTGAAATATTCTTTGAGCAAAAGAAATTTAAAAAATGAAGTTATTAAGGCAATAATAAGAAGTGTAGGAATTAAAACAAACCAAAAATCAGGATCCTTGTCTATTATTAATTGAAGTGTACGCGGAAACATCCAATACAAATAAAAGCCAGCCATGCCCAATCCAATGACCGTTGCAAGACACATCGGCATACTTCCACGGAACGCAAAACGCCGGTCGATCCAATCGATATAGGTGGAGTTGATCCGGATTAGTGATAAATGTTGCCCAGGTTCGATGCCGGGCTGCCTTTCATGCGGTAGCGCCTCATCCCGCTCGTTTTGCGTGAGCGGACGGTTGATGCGAAAGGACGTTACAAATCCGGTAAACATGCTCAGCCTCCTTGCTCAAGGACAAGCAACTGCTGGGATTGCTCGATAATGTCGCGAAAGGGTTTGTGGGCGGTGCCGAAGTACAGTGACTTCTCCAGCCACGTCTGTACGGCATTGGGTTCGAGCCAGGCCACTACGCCGAGCACGATGGCGACGGCCAGGCTATCCATCACGAGAGGCACCGCGATCGTGCCGTTCACCACGCATCGTTGCCGAGCGGCAGCTTGCCTTGCCCCAGCTGCGCCGGGCCTTGGCCTGGGCGTGTTCCAGCAGGCCGGGCACGGTGGCGGCGAACTCGCCGGACGAGCGGGGAATCGGCCACACGTGGGGATCGTCCGCCGCCACCTGGCAGGTGGCTTCGATCTCGGGCGGAAACACCGGCGTACGGCAGGTGTGCAGCACCACCCAGCGTGTCAGCGTGTAAAGCAGCACGAACGGCGAGACCAGCACTTGGAAGAAGCGCGGCAAGCCGCCGGCATAGTAGCTGCCCATGAACAGGAAGCAGTTCTTGAGTGTGGGCCGCACCGATAGTGCGACATACCGGTCCAGCGGATGCGCTCCCACCGCTTCCGGCCCTTCGTCCATGTAGCGGCGGATGAATTCCCACATCTCCAGCAAGGCGCGCAGGCGTTCCACCGGGATGCTATGGCCGAGCGCGAACGTATCCTTGACGATGTCGCCGTCGAGAATCTGGCCGCGTATGTCCCGGTCGCCTGGCTTGGTGGTGCCGTAGCCGATATGGAAGAACACCTGGTCCCAGGGCACCGACAGCACGCCATTGCGTCCGTTGTGGCGGAACACATGCACCATGCGGGTTTTGCGATTGAAGCGGATCGGGTAATGGGTGTAGGTGAAATATTCTTTCAGGAGGATAAAACGGAATAATATTATGACTAGGCCGATACCAATTAGAACCGGGGGGGCTGACATCCACCAATCGGGGTCTGGTCGAATAAATATAAGATCTAATAACCCATAAATTGTAAAAATAGAAACTAGGGCAACTACGATCCCGCATATCGTTGCTAAGCACATGGGCATGCAACCCCGGTACGCAAAACGCCGGTCGATCCAGTCGATATAGGTGGAGTTGATCCGGATTAGTGATAAATGTTGCCCGGGCTCGATGCCGGGCTGTCGTTCGCGCGGCAAGGCTTCATTCCGCTCCCGCTGCTTGAGTGGACGATTGATGAGGAAGGTCTGTATCCATCCGGTGTACACGATCAGCCTCCCTGTTCCAGCGCATGCAACTGCTGGGATTGCTCGATAATGTCGCGAAAGGGTTTGCGGGCGGTGCCGAAGTACAGCGACTTCTCCAACCACGCCTGCACGGCATTGGGTTCAAGCCAGGCCACTACGCCCAGCACGATGGCCACGGCAATGCCGGCGAGGCTCAGCGCTGTTCCGAGTACCGCCGCACCGGTCGCCTCGGTATCCATCACAACGAAAATAGTTATAGAAGCGATCGTGATGCTCGTAGCACCTGCTATGGCACTCCAAATAGCCAATGCACGATGGTCATCCCAAAGCTCAAACCCCTCCCGTATCGCCATCGCGCCCGCCATGATTCCGCCCGCGGCACCGAACAACTTGCCGATGCCGGTAAACCAGTCGGACTGCTTGGTAAAATCAACGGCAAAAAAGTTGAACTGCTTGGCCAGCGGCGCCGCCCCCCACTCGGTCTGCTCCAGCACACGCCCCACCGTCGAGCCCGCACCGCCGATCACACCGGACAGGCCCGCGGCAAAATCCACGTCCTTATCGAAGGCTTCGTCCGGCTTGGCCGTGAGCATGCCGTGATAGGCGTGGCTGAGCGTGCAGGCGGACAGCAGCAGTTGCACCACGCCGAGTTTCGCGTCGAGGCTGGCCAGCGTGCCGAAGCTCTGCTGCAGGGCGTCGTCGATCTGTTCCGCCGTGAGCATGCCGCTGACGGCGGTGCGGCGTTCGGTCTTGGATAAGCCCGGCATCAACGCCTGGGCCTGGGCGGTGTCGAGCAGCACGACGCCGGTAAACGGATACGCTTCGCCACTATCGGGTAAGCGATCCAGCGCGGCGCGCACGCCGCTGCGGTAGCCGTTCGGGTCGCCGCCGGCGTAGTGGGCCACCAGGGCGGCCAGGGTGCGGGTGGCGTCCTGGCGACGCCATTCACCGCGGATGGGGAGGATTTCCAGCGCCGGGTTTTCCGCTTTCGCCACCAGGCCCAGCACGCCCATGTGCAAGCGCGTGACGGGTAGCCTGGCGAAGCCGCGGTCGATGTGCTGGTTCAGGTGCTGGATCAGCGGACCGCCCAGCTGGTAGAGCACGTTCGCCAGCTTGCCGGGAAAGCGTTGCGGCAGTTCGCCATGGGCGCCGGCAACGATGAGGTCCTTGTAGGCGTCAAAGCACTGCTCGGCCAGTTCCGTCCACGAGAACGCCGACGCGGTGGCGTCGCCGTCCAGCGTGACGGCCGACCAGGCCTTGATCAGGGGATCGTGGTTGAGGGCGAGCGCGCGCATCAGCCAGGCCTTGGTATCCCGCGGGTCGCGCTGGAGCTGTTCGGCCAGGTAGCGGAAGACGGCGCTGCGTCCGCTGGCCTGATGAATGAGCAGCGTGGCCAGGTCGAGGTAGGCTTCGCCGCTGAAGGCGTTCTGGGGATCGTAGTTGTGCGTGAGGTAGCGATGCAGCGCGTCGCTTTGCAGCCAGGCGAGGTAGGCCGTGTCCAGCGGTTGCAGGATCTGTTGGGCATAGTGATCGAACTGCTGCGCATAGACGCCGGGCGCGGTGCCCAGGCCCAGGTACTGCTCCCACGCGCCGGCCTGGAAGTGCGGGCGGTAGTGCTTGTCCCAGGCGTGCTCGGCAATGGCGTCCTGCCGGGCATCGATGGCGGCTTCGTCGGCACGCCGTACCTGGTTGAGCAACTGCTGGCCCTGGGGTGTCATGGACAGCACGCCCTGGCTGCTGGTGGCCAGCAGGCCCACATCCGCGTCGATCGTGTTCTGTTTTTGGGTAAGCACCGCCCCGTGGCCGATGGCTTTTTTCAAGCCGGCGATCCACTGCGCGGTTTCCATTTTCCATTTGCGCGACGCGTCATCGGTGAATTCGACACTGCGCTGGATGGCCAGTCCGTTGAGTTCCATGGCGAGGCCGGCCGGATCGGGCACGCCGGCGATGACCGGACGCCAGGGCTGGGCGGCACGGTACGCCCAGTCGGTGAATGCCTGGGTTTCTTCGCCGGTCACCCACAGGCGGTGCGGCGCGAAGGCCCAGGCGGCGGCGATCACCGGGCCGCTGTCAGCCACCGTGCCGAACGAGCCGGCCAACAGGTCCTGGATCATCGGCGAGAGCAGGCTCAGCGCTTGCTTACTGGTGGCATCGAGGCCGTGGAAATCTTCCGGCTGCCAGCGCTTGTCCGGAAAGAAGCGCTTGACGAAATCGCGCGTTTCCCGTTGCAGGGCGGCGGCGTCCGCCGCGAATTCCGCTACCTGATCCAGCGCCTCGAAGGTGGCCATGTTCGGCGGCAGGCCACCGTTGCGCCACTGCGCCAGATCGATGCGTTGCATGTGCGCCTGGCGGTAGTCGGGGGACGCATGCCGGTCGAACACGGCACGGGTCCAGCCGACGTCGCTGAAGCCCAGCCACACCGTGGTGGCGTGCGCGGCATCGCTGACGGTAAAGCAGCGTGCCAGGTAGGGATCGCTCTTGGCCCGGCAGATCGCGCCGAAGATTTTCTTGCCCACGCGCGGGGGCACCTGGGCGTAGATGCTGAACTCGCACAGGTAGCCTTGTTCGTTGACGACGTACGCGCTCCATTCCTGGCGGTGTTCCTGGAAGACGTACAGGTAACCGGGACGCAGCAGGCGCAAGGTGTAGTGGGCGGTGTCGGGCGGCAGCGGGATGGCGGCGAGGTCGGCGCCGAAGCGGGGCGGCAAGGCGGGCGCGTGCCCGATGTCGGCGCGTGCGACTGCATAGCGCACGGGCAGGATCGGCAGGCCGTGCTTGTCGCAGAAGGCGCAGGTGTCGGAGGGTGCGGAAGCGGTGGCGGTCGTCATGACTGGGTGTGTTGAGGGGCAAATGGGTGCGCCAGTTGGCGTAGGCGTGTGTCGTCGAGATCGGCGCAGGCCTTGAGGTAGGTCGTGCCCTGTTCGTCGAGATGGAGCAGGCGCCTGCGCAGGAGCGGGTGGCGATGGATAGAGCGGCCATAGCGCACGCCTTGCAGCGCATAGAGCACACGGTCCTGCTCGTTCAAGGCATAGCGCTCCGAGGCTTCGGCAAGCAGGCTGTCGAGTTGTTGCGCCGTGTCAGGATGGTGCGCCAGGACGGGATCGATGCATGCCAACGCGTGCAACGCACGGTTGATGTCCGCCATGCGTAGCAGCGTGGGCCATTGCTCGCTGGTCAATCGCAGCGGGCGCAAACTAGGTTGCGGCGTCGTGCGGTGTTGCGCGTGCCAGGTTCCGTCCGGTTCGCGCCAATGCCATGCGCGGAGAGGGCCAAGCACGCTGTTCCGCTGTTCCTCGGTAAGCAACCAGCGCAGGTGCCGGAATACGTACGGATCGTAATAGCGCAGCACATCGTTACCGCCATGAGGACGTTGCACGTGCATGCGCCGCGTCAGATGGGTTACCAGCGACGAAGCGGTAACATCGGTATCCAATAACGCCAGTACAAAACGCGTGCCATTTTCTTCTTCGCAGCGTTGCGCGCGTGCCGTCAGCGCACGGCGTGCGTTACCGTTCAGCGCGTCGAGATCCAGCAACATCGGAAACAAGTCGGCATAGGCTTGCAGGGTCTCTGGGACCACTCGCAAGGTGTCCAGATCACCCCACCACTTGTCTTCTGTCTCTGCTGCATTAATCAGTGCATAGCGTGCCGACGGCCACGCGGCATCATTCGATGCCTTGGGAAAGGTGCTGTCCATATCAATCACCGGTGCCCATCAACGCGGCGTGCGTGCTGTTGGCGCTTGCCCCGCGTGTGAGACATCCTTTGAGATCGAGGATCGGCGAGGACGTGGCTGCTATGGCGCTCGATGCGGTGGAGATCTTGTCCCACGAAGCGCATTTTTCAATGATGTCGCCGGGCGTAATGTTCTGAATGCCGTTGCCGTTGATGACGACGGTCGAGCCGCCGGCGCTGAGGCGTATTTCCTGCTTGGCGCTGAGGTTGAGCGAGCCGTCGGCACTGAGGATGTTC
>NZ_JBZEGI010000029.1:0-7689 GCF_058216415.1 Dyella sp. SYSU CM1112
CTGCTGCACGCGGGTTTCGTACACGGCGATGCGCTGTTGCAAGGCAAGCAGCGCGCGCAACTGCGCGGCATCGTCGCCCTGGCCCAGCGTGCGAACCACCGCTTGCGTGTGCTGCAGGTCGCGGGCGTTGGTGGTGGCAGAGATCAGCATGCCGGCGGTCCACAGGCCGAGCAGGGCGAATCCGACGACGGCACACAGGGTGATGGGATGCGTGAGCAGACGACGGACATGCTGGTGGCGCGCATGTTGTGTGATGGTTTGCCAAACAGAAAGGCAAGGCGTCATCGCTTCTTCGGGATGCGATGCAGGGGAGGCCGACGCCGATGCGTCGTTCGGCTTGGAGGCATGACCGGTAAGAAAGTCGAAGAACACAGCGCGCAACGGAAGATGCCGCGCCTGCAGTCCGGCGATCCAATGCGCCAGCGGCCCACTACGTGTATCCAATCGTTCCGACAGACATGCTGCGTGATCGTCGGTGATGTCCGCTTCCAGCCGACGGATACCTTGCTGGGCCAGTACATCGCGCAGATGCAGCAAGCTGGCCTCGATGGCATCGGCCGATGCGCGGGAATCAAGTTCGCAACCGTGTGCAGGTGCCCGGGGATGGTCACGGCCGTTTTCTTTCGTGGCCAGATCCAGCACGTACACCGGCGCAGACACATGGAGCGTGTGCGCCACATGCTCAAGCCGGATGCCATAGGCCGGTGCGCCATGGCTGGCGTGAAGCGTGTCGTCGGTTTTATTCAATAGCATCACGACGCCATCCACCGGCCGGCGGCGGCGTAGCCGGTACAACTGCTGCAGCCAGGCGCGGTCGATCAATCCGCGCGCATCCGCGGCATGCCAGAGCAATGCCGTCTCGCTGGTGAGCAGATAACCTTGTTCGTGGAGCTGAGGCAGCAGCACCTTGATGGCGTTGTCGTTGCCTGTGACCAGCAGCCAGGTGCGGGCATAACGCCAACGCAGGCCGTAGACAGCTTTTAATTGCTGAGACAAAGCAGCAAAAACAGCATGCCCTTGATTCGCTGGTTGACCGTTCTCTGAAAGCATCGTCGGGCTGAGCTTTTCCCGTTCGATGACATCCTGCGCTTTCCGCTCAGTCAAATAGCGCTCCGGGCCGGTTGCCATGGCAAGCAGCACTAACGCTATGCACGCCGACACGACGGCGAAACGGTGTGTGGACAACCAATCCAGCGTCACCGCACGGTCAGCGCTCGCACTGAAATAAAGCATCTCCGCTGCAGCGGCGAATGCCGCCAACAACGTCAAAAGCACTCCCCACCGAATCCTGTTCTTCACGTCACGACCGTCCTTGGCTTGTCACCATGCATAGAATCATCGATGGATCATCGCTGGAGACAGCGAGCTGCGGACCGGGCCGGCAAGATGCCGCTTGAACAGCGAGACCCAGGGCAATCCATCCACTCAACGGACCTGGGAGTCCCAAGCCGTCATCCATCTTGTGTTCGCACCACAGGCGAACGTTTTGGCCGGCATTATGGGCCGAGTACGCCATTGCGGCCTTCAGGTGACCCTGCATGGCGCTATCTAACGACGTGTGCCAGACATCCCCAATCGCCTTTGCGTTTCCGCCTTGCGTCCGATACAGATGGTCCACGTCCTCCGACAAGGTTTCCAACCCCGTGCTCATGGGCCGGTACACACGCACACTTCCCGATGGGTTGGCGGCTGATTTTCCCGCACTCTGAAACAACAGTGCCACGGCAGCTTCGCTGAATGCCGGCGCATGAGGATCGGCGGCGCGCTGCGCTGCAAGCAGCAGCAGGGGCGTCTTGGACGTGTCGTCCATCCAACCATCCAGTTCGCTCAAGCCGGCATTGGGATGAACTGTCACTGTCGGCACAAAAGCGACGGTATGCTTCGCCCATGCCGACATCCAGAGGCGACTCACATCCGTATCGGTGGACTGCAGGGCCTGGAATGTTTCCGTATCCAACAGCACGTGGACATCCAGCGTGCCGCGAAGCGCTTGAAGGTCTGGCGCCAGCGTATCGGCCACCTTGTTGAACCAGGAGCTGATCCATGATTTGGCAGTGGGGATTGGCGTCCAGTTCAAGCTCAACGCGCGCCCTATCTGCACAGGCAGCGATGTGGGCGCATCGAACCACATCTGAATATCGTTGGCGACGGGCAGGGCTGTCCAGGCTTTCGTCACGATTCGATAGCGCTGGCCCCATGTGGCCCATTCCTGTTCCAGTCGATCCGCACACCGGTTCCAGGTTTCCTTTCGCTCATGCTCGCGATCCTGGATATTCAAGCGCAAGCCGAACACGATTGCGAAAGCCACCATCGGCGTGCCAAGCATCAGCAGCCAGAAATCCAGCGTCTGGGTGGAGGGCATGTGCGAAGCATGGCGCAACACCAGCACCATGTTGACCAGCAGCAAGCCCATAAAGAACAAGGCCCAGCGATGCCATCGAATCGGCGCGGGTTCCGGATAAAGAGGAAGTGTGCGAATTGGCCAAGGCATGTTTAGTTGACCAACATCGATGTTTGCGAAGCCCGGACACGACATCCGCATGCCACCTGAGATCCGTCCACGGCCAATGCCTTGCCTTCCCAAATCATGGTCGCATCCCCTTCGACAATAGGATAGACGCCACCATGCAAGCGGCAACAAACCAGATCACCGACACGCGCCGCGTGCTTGCCATGCTCGATCAATGTTGCAGTCGCCGTCATGACATAACCGTCATGATCTGTCGCGTCATCCTGATATACCAATCCTTTCATCGTGCCTGTCTTCCTGATGCAGGGAACAGATAAAGCGAAACCTCGCATTATCCGTGGGGTGAATATGCTGGGGTTATTCATGCACGCGCGTCGGCCCGCCATCGTCACGCGCCAATGTTGCCGTGCGTAGTACCAGATCCTTGGGGTAATACAGCAGGTCGCGATACGGCGTGTCGTCGATGCCCCAGGCCAGCGTCACCAACCCCGCCTCGAAGGCCCAATAGCCGAAGAAGAAGCCCTGCAAATTCTGGTGACTGTTATACCAATAGCAATCCTTCATGCCGCGATACCAGTGTTTCAGGTACGCGGTCATCGCTTGCTGCTGTTCGGTGCCATGCGTTTGGGTGGCGCGCAGCAGATCCGCGTAAGGCTTCTCGTGCATCAGCGCCTCGCCCGGCAGGGTGACGTTGCAACGTGCGAACAGGCGGCTCACCAACACATCCTGGCCATCATCGGGATCGAGGCTGATCCATGCGGCGATTTGTGGAATGTAGTCTTTCAAACCCAGGAGCACGGCGAGCGATAACAGCCACATGACGTACTGATAGGCATCGGGTTCCCAGAGCCGGAGTTTGGTCCGCTTCGGATATTCGATGAAACGTACGTTAAGTGCGTCGAAGGCGCGAATCGCGTACGGCCTGAGCGAGGCGACCTCTTCGCCTGCTGAATAACGGGCAATCAAGATTTTCAGCGAATGACTGGCGCGATCCCAAGCCAGCCCGCCTTTATGATCTTCCGTTTTCGTCGGATCGGCTAACAGTTGTTCCAGCCGGATTAAACGGTTTTCGTAGAACTCTGTCGCCTCCCGATAATGGCTTTCAGGAAGCAGCGGATCGCGCTTGGTCTTATCGAACGATGCGTTCATCGCAGTCTCATTTATTTGTATTAGCTCTAATCGTATCGCGCTCAGTTCACCGGCACTTCAATCATCTTGCCGGTGACGTCGCGTAGTGCATTACCGTCATGGCCGAGCTTGATAATCCGGGTTACGCGGCCTGTCTCATTCACGCCCATCAGCCAAGCTTCATAGCTATGTTCCCTCACGACTTCGGCTTTCTCACGGCCTACCGCTGCGTCAAGCCTGTCGCGAATCCAATCCTCACTCATCTGCTTGCCCGCCCCCTTAGTCATCGACAAGTCCTTGTCGCTGACTGTCGCGCCACCACGATACTTCGTCTCCGTAATCACATACTCCGGCGGTTGCTTCTCCGGCGGCACCGCATACACCCCATCGATGCCGCGCCCGATCGGCTGGTCTTCCAACGAACGCACGCGCCGCTGTGGCGACATCATCGCGGCATAGCCGCGCTCTTCCATGAAATCGTCGCTCACCCGTTCGCTTTCCACGTCGCATCAACATTCGTTGAGATGGCCGATGTGTTCGATAGGCCTGCTATGCCACGCGCGTCGGCCCGCCATCGTCACGCGCCAGGACGATCCAGGTCACCGGCCTTTCCTGGCCGTCGCCGTCGAGAACCGCCGGAAAAAGCTCGCCCTCGCGGAAGAAGCGTTCCTGCGCAAGACCGCCAGGACCGCCCAGCACGCCCCAACGGCCAGCGTGCGGGCATCGTTCGCCGGTGCGGCATGCGATATGCGGCGCTTCGTTTTTTTCCGGCGGTTCGCGCCGTTGCTGGCGTGCATAATCGACCAGATCCTTGGGGTAATACAGCAGGTCGCGATACGGCGTGTCGTCGATGCCCCAGGCCAGCGTCACCAACCCCGCCTCGAAGGCCCAATAGCCGAAGAAGAAGCCCTGCAAATTCTGGTGACTGTTATACCAATAGCAATCCTTCATGCCGCGATACCAGTGTTTCAGGTACGCGGTCATCGCTTGCTGCTGTTCGGTGCCATGCGTTTGGGTGGCGCGCAGCAGATCCGCGTAAGGCTTCTCGTGCATCAGCGCCTCGCCCGGCAGGGTGACGTTGCAACGTGCGAACAGGCGGCTCACCAACACATCCTGGCCATCATCGGGATCGAGGCTGATCCATGCGGCGATTTGTGGAATGTAGTCTTTCAAACCCAGGAGCACGGCGAGCGATAACAGCCACATGACGTACTGAATCGAATCAGGTTCCCATAATTTGAATTTTCTGCCGGTGCGTTCGCGGTAAAGCTTGTGCAATTCGAAGGCGCGCACAGCATATGGCTGAAGTGACGCAACATCATTTCCCGCCGAATAATGCGCGATCAGGATTTCGAGCGCACTGTTGGCGCGAGACCATGCCAGCCTCCTTCTTCGTGCATCGTCTTCTTTGTCCGTACTGGCCAATATCTGATCGGTTTCCGCGTCAACCAACCTATTCTCATAGAATCCCATCGTGTCCCGGTAATGGCCTTCGGGAAGCAACGGTTCGCGCTTCATGTTGTCGAACATATCGTTCATAACTGCCTCAATGATCCACATCCGTTAACGGCATACATTCAATCCACTGGCACTTTGACTGGCTTGCCGGTGACGTCAAGCAACGCATTAGCATCTGCATCGAGCTTGGTAATGTCCACTACCTTGCCGGACTCGCTTACAACCATTAGCCATTTTTCAACATGTCGTGATTCTTCAATTTTAGCCGCGTTCTCTTTTCCTACTGCGTAGCGAAGCCGACCACCAACCCACTCATCATCCATCTGCCTTGTACCGTCTTTCAGTTTCGGCAACTGGCGAGAACCGTAACTGCCACCCGTCCGATACTTCGTCTCCGTAATCACATACTCCGGCGGTTGCAGTGCCGGCGGTACCGCATACACCCCATCGATGCCGCGCCCGATCGGCTGGTCTTCCAACGAACGCACGCGCCGGTGTGGCGACATCATCGCGGCATAGCCGCGCTCTTCCATGAAATCGTCGCTCACCAGTTCGCCGTAGATGCCCTTGCGGCTGCGGCTCAAGGCGCGCGGATCGACGTCTTCCCAGTCGCGATGCACATTCGCGCCTACCGGTTGGTCCAACGGCGAGGATGGCAGCGCCGCCGCCGACCCATCGCCACCCGGTGCGGCAACACCTGCGCCTTGTCCGTCGCCCTGTGCCGCTTGCATCAGGACATGCGGCGGCTCGCCAACGCCGGAGCTGATGCGCAGTTTGCCGGTAGCGGCCACTTCCGGCTTCACCGCCCGCACGCCGGCATAGGCGGGATGCCATACGACCGGCAGGTCCTGCTTGAGCAGGCGCTGCAAGGCAGCGTCCAGTTGCGCCAGCGCATGCGGTATTTCCTGCGCGCAGCGCGTTTGCACTGCATAGAACTGCTGTTCCATCTCGTCCAGGCGTGTCAGCAATGTTTTTACGCGGTCGAAGCTTGGCAGCGCTGCCAGTTCGCCGCGCAATCTCGCCAGCAGGTTGCGCATGCCGCGCAGGAAGGCGGTGAGCTTGTCCACCAGCGGCTGCTCGCACGCGGCAAAGCGCACTTGGCGCAACAAGGTGAGTACGTCGCCTTTCACGAACGTGCCGAGAAAGCTCACCACCGATTTCAGCTCGCCATCCGCTTCCCTGATCAGCACCAGGCACAGCGCACGCAGGAAGGCGGCGGCTTCGTCGCCCACCAGGAATCCCACCGCCGTGCCCGCCAGGGTTGCCGCCGAGCCCACCGCCGCGCAGATAACCGGACCAAACACGCCGATGGCACAGGCGATCAGCAATGCCCATTCCTGCCATGCGGGTGAGGCGGCATCGTCCGGCGAGGCTTCGCCGCGGTAGCGTTGTCCCAACCGCAAGCACACGGCCGCCAGGTCGCGCGCGCTGGTGACCACCACCACGCCGGGCACGAAGCTGAGCATCATGTCCGTCACCACCACCGACAGCGGGCGGTTTTCCTGGAACTCGCCCAGCGCCAGCGATTTGAGCCATTGATACCCGCCGCCCACGCGGTTCCATACATCGTCCAGCATGTTATTGATCCGCAGCCATGCCGATGGCCTGTTCCATCACCTGCGCAACGTCGCCATCGCCCTCTAGCGAAACAGCCGACTGATGCGGCGTGGGATCGTCCAGATAGCGCACGTGGGCAAGCGAGCCCGCTGGCAGATGGCGGATACGTGCATAGCCATCCGTGTCAAGTACGCCGTGCCGGGCCGAGCCATCGGCCAGGGTGACAACGTAACGACATCCCGACGCGGTAGTGCCATTCGGGTAGACACGGCGAAATTCCATATCCGTCGAACTGGGCGCCGCGCGCGGCATGGCAGGTGGCGTGACGCGCAAGGTGTCGGCGGCATCCTTCAGGACGGTGATGGTCTTGATGACGAGATCGCCTTTACCACCACACGTCAGCTTTCCATCGGCAAGCGTAATGAACATGCCGCCTGCCACCAATTCGATGCCATGAGGTGCTTCGATACGAACCTTCCCTTCAAGACTGGTGATGCGGACGTCTTTTGCGGCGGCAAGGTCGATGGCCTCGTTTTGCGATTGCACCCGCATGGGGCCTTGGTGAGCGGTCAGCTGCATGCTGTCTTGTGCAAACAGGCTGACGTGCTGGGCCGCGGCGACATGCACGTTGCCCATGGCGTTGACATCGGCATCCTTGCCCGCGGCGCAGATGATGTTTTCGCCCGCGCTGTGCAAGATGGTATTGGGCGACACGACCGCGACGGAGGCGTTGGCCATCAGCAGCATCACCGCCTGCTTGAGTTCCTTGATCTCGTTCTGCAGGACGTTGTTCACGGCTTCGACGTCCGCCGCCTTGGCTTCCGCGGCCGCGGCCCGCCGGGTCATCTCCGCGATCTGGTTGCGCGTGGCCTCCAACTGCGCCAGCCCTTCGCGCATCTCCATCTGCGGACCGTTGGCGCGCGGCTGGTCGTGGGTGGAGAGCAGCAGCGCCTTGCCGCTACGGATCGCACCGTAGGCGCCGGTACGCAACTCAAACCCTTCACCGCGTTGCGGATGCCGGCCATCCACCCAGGTGTCGCCGACAATATTGCCCATCGTGAACCGGGTGAGGTCGG